>JAFYKU010000085.1 GCA_017537405.1 Clostridia bacterium | reverse complement strand
CTTTTACCCAATCTATCACATCCGACACAATTTGTTCAATGCCTTCTTCTTGTGATTGAAATACATTTGCCAGAACCCCTGCATCAATTAATCTTTGCTTTTGTTCTTCGGTGAGTTTTGTTTTATGGTAGTTAAATCTTTTATATAACTTTGCTTCATCTTTATCTTTACTTTTACCGGATGGCATCTTCCCATCATGTACTTTAAGCCAATCTATCACATCCGACACAATTTGTTCAATTTCTTCTTCTTGTGATAGAAATACACTTACCCCTGCATCAATTAATCTTTGTTTTTGTTCTTCGGCGAATTTTGTTTTATTGTGTTTAAATCTTTCATACAAATTTGCTTCATCTTTGTCATTACTCCTACCAGATGGCATTCGCTTATTGTCGTTTATAAAATTAATTACCGCTTGCACAATTTTTTCACATTTTGCTTCCGGAGAACTTGCATCGTCCAATAAACTATTCAACGAATCAATTAATTCGTTTGGTTGTTGCAAATAGTCAATAATCTTAAATTCATCTAAATTAATTTCACGACCTTCAGCATCACGGCCACCATTTTTTAATACTCTGCTTTTTACTTCTTGGTATACTTCACGGATACTGTCAGTACCATGAATATTATTGACAATGTCAAAAACCACTGGGTGTTGATTATGTCCAACGGACAAGGCACGACCTAATTGTTGTAAATAAATAATTTTAGATTCTGTCGGTCTTAACATAATTACACCATCAATATCAGGGACATGCACCCCTTCATTTAACATTTCAATTGAGAACAATAATTTAATATGATGGTTTTTGGATTTATTAAAATCGGCTAAATTGCGTTTATTTGCTTTACGCCCCTGTCCTGAATAAACTGTATACATATCAACATCGCTGTTAACATTTTTTAACCAATCCTTTGCTTCCTGCATCATTTGTTGCATGTGCTTTTGGTCACGACAGAAGACAACATATTTACCTTCTTTATTTGGTATGTATTTTTCGAATACTGTGGACAATCCTTCAGATTTTTCCAACATTCGCTTAGCGTCTTTTAATTGTTCTTCATACAATTTTTTTTCTTCAACATCTTCTATACGGTTAATTTTATCTTGAATGCGTTCAATATCTTTATCAAAGGAATAAGCAGCAGAAATATAGGTCGGCATCGGTAAAATACCATCTGTCATTGCATCGACCAATGTAATTTCGGAAGCAATATTACCGTGAAATAATTCTTCCGCCATATTTTTGTTGTTATCCAAGTATCTAATTGGGGTCGCACTAATCCCCAACACTTTGGCATCAGCATTATAGCCGATTACTTTATTAATGCTTTTACCCCATTCTGGTGCACCACAACGGTGAAACTCATCCAATACGATATTATCGACCTGTAATTTTTTTAAATCCTTATCTGACTTACGCATCAGATTCGAATAAATAGCAAATTGCAAATTCGGAAAATCTTTTTTCAAGCTTAAACCTTGCGACTTAACATGCTCTTCAAATTGGTCAAGAATTTCATAAGTCGGCGCAAGGAAAAGACATTTTTTGTCCTTATTATCAAACAACCATTTCATCGAGATAAAAGATTTACCGGTACCAGTAGCATGAACAATGGCAACATGATTTTCGTGTTCAAACATTGCCTCGACTTTTTCATAGGCTTTCTTATTGTGTTTATATAATTCTAACCCCATATCATTTCATTTTATCATACAAAAATTACCCATGCAATAATTACATTATAGACTATAAAATATTTTACTTAAACTTTTGCCAATACTTTTCGTGGCAATATCTTTATCTTTGAATTCAGAGTATATACTTATAAAGTATTAAAATAAAAAGAACCCGAGTCGAATTCGAGTTCTTTTTCCGCAAGTTCAAACTTCATTGACCTTCGCCGGGCTAATTTTATCTAACCGCTAATTATTTCTTTGCGCGTTCGCCAATAATTTTTTCAGCAACGCTCTTTGGAACTTCGTCATAGTGATCAAAGACCATATCGAATGTACCACGACCTTGAGTTAATGAACGCAAGTCAGTTGCATAACCGAACAATTCTGACAATGGTACCATTGCATTGATAACTTGAGTACCTTGACGGCTGTCCATACCTTGCATTTGACCACGGCGTGAAGAAATGTTACCCATAACATCACCCAAGTATTCTTCTGGGGTTTCAATAACCATCTTCATAATTGGTTCCAACAACACTGCATTTGCGGCACGAGCACCATCTTTAAAAGCAATTGAACCCGCAGCCTTAAACGCCATTTCCGAACTATCGACATCGTGGTAAGAACCATCATAAACTGTAACCTTGAAATCCACTGTTTCGTAACCAGCTAAGACACCAGAGCGTTTTGCTTCTTCAATACCTTTGTTAATTGCAGGAATGTATTCTTTTGGAATGCTTCCACCAACGGTCTTATCTTCGAAGACATAACCCTTACCGGTTTCCAATGGTTCCATAATGATTTTACAATGACCATATTGACCATGACCACCAGATTGCTTAATGTATTTACCTTCAACTTCAACGCGTTTGCGGATAGTTTCACGATAAGCAACTTGAGGTTTACCAACATTAACATCAACCTTGAATTCGCGACGCAAACGGTCAACCATAATATCCAAGTGCAATTCACCCATACCAGCAATAATTGTTTGTGTTGTTTCTGGATCTGTGAATGTTTTGAAAGTTGGGTCTTCTTGTGACAATTTAACCAAAGCCGCAACCATCTTGTCTTGCATTTGTTTGTTTGCCGGTTCAATTGCGTTTTGAATAACTGGTTCCGCAAAGTTCATACTTTCCAACAATACAGGATTCTTTTCATCACACAAGGTATCACCTGTTGTTGTATCTTTCAAGCCAACGATAGCACCGATATCACCTGCTACCAATTCATCAATTTCTTTGCGTTGGTTTGCATGCATTTGCACGATACGACCAACACGCTCTTTCTTATCTTTAGTACTGTTGTAAACATAACTACCTGCAGTCAATTTACCACTGTAAACACGGAAGAAACATAAGCTACCAACAAATGGGTCAGTTGCCACTTTAAATGCCAAACCTGCAAATGGTTCGTCATCACTGCTCTTGCGTTCGATTTCGGTTTCACCATCCATGGTTGTACCTTTAATCGCAGGAATATCAATTGGACTTGGTAAGTAATCAACAATCGCATCCAACAACAATTGAACACCTTTGTTTTTGAATGAAGAACCACATAATACTGGTGTAAATTTCAAGGTAACTGTACCTTTACGCAAACCAGCACGGATTTCTTCTTCGGTAAATTCTTCACCAGCAAAGAATTTTTCCATTAAATTATCGTCAACTTCTGCAATTGCTTCAATCATGTTCGCACGCAATTGTTTTGCTTCATCTAATAATTCAGCTGGAATTTCTTCTTCCAACATATTAGTACCTAAGTCATTGGTGTAAATGATTGCTTTCATGGTAATCAAATCGATAATACCACGGAAGTCTTTTGCTGCACCAATTGGCAATTGAATCGGCACTGGATTCGCTTTCAAACGATCACGCATGGTTTGTACCGCGCGCAAGAAATTCGCATCGTCACGGTCCATTTTGTTAATGTAAGCAATGCGTGGAACTTTGTATTTATTTGCTTGACTCCAAACTTTTTCACTTTGTGGTTGAACACCAGCACGCGCACAGAAAACAGCAACACTACCGTCCAAAACTTTCAAGCTGCGTTCAACTTCAACGGTAAAGTCAACGTGTCCGGGAGTGTCGATAACGTTAATACGGTGATTTTTCCATGAAACAGTAACACAAGCAGAAGTAATAGTAATTCCGCGTTCTTGTTCTTGCACCATCCAGTCGGTTGTTGCCGCACCATCATGCACTTCACCAAGTTTGTGAGTGTTACCAGTATAGTACAAAATACGCTCTGTAGTTGTGGTCTTACCAGCGTCAATATGCGCCATAATACCAATGTTACGATAATCTTTTAATTCGGTCGTTCTTGCCATAATTTAATTTTTTCCCCTTTCAATGTTTTTTTTACAGTCAAACGCGTCGGTGTGGTTAACCGACGCGCGAGTTGATTTAGCTTACCATTTATAATGTGCAAATGCTTTGTTCGCTTCCGCCATACGATGCATTTCTTCTTTCTTTTTGAATGCACCACCGGTTTGATTGAAAGCATCGAATAACTCTGCGGTTAAGCAAGCTTCCATGCCGCGTTCACTGCGTTTACGCGCAGCATCAACCAACCAACGAATCGCCAAAGTTTGACGGCGAGCTGGACGCACTTCGCATGGAACTTGGTAGTTACTACCACCCACACGACGAGCTTTAGTTTCCAATACAGGCATTACATTTTCCATCGCTTGGTTAAAAGCAGTCATTGGTTCAACATTAGTTTTCTTTTGTAAGCCTTCCAAAGCATTATAAACGATACCTTGAGCAATACCTTTTTTACCATCCAACATAACTTGGTTAATTAATTTAGTTACCACAGTTGATTTATAAATTGGATCTGGCAAAACTTGTCTTGGTGTAATTCCACTACGTCTTGGCATTATTTCTTCCCCCTCTTCGCACCGTATTTAGAACGGCTTTGATTTCGTTTTGCAACACCAGCACAGTCTAATGCACCGCGAACAATGTGATAACGCACACCTGGCAAATCTTTAACTTTACCACCACGCACTAAAACCACGCTGTGTTCTTGTAAATTGTGTCCTTCACCACCAATGTAGCAAGTACCTTCTTGCTTGTTTGACAAACGCACACGCGCAACTTTACGCAATGCAGAGTTTGGTTTCTTTGGTGTTGTAGTTTTTACTTGCAAACAAGTACCGCGCTTTTGTGGATTTTGTTCCAAAATAGGCGCCTTACTTTTGCTAGCGGACTTTTTGCGTCCTTTTTTGATTAACTGGTTAATCGTAGGCATAGTTTCTCCCTTCTCTAATGTTATAGATTAATTATTCTATATTTTTTTTAATTTTTTGTCAATGTAGATTTTTAGTTTTAAAATGTATGAAAATTGTTTAATTAATTATTTTCACGATCTTGGACATCTTCTTGAACTTGATTCACTGTTTGAGTTTGACTAGCTTCTCTCATGCGTTGGTAAAGAGCAAACGCTTGTTGGAATTTTTCATCTCTAAACAACGCCTTGTCTGGATGCAACTCTGCAACCTCTTTATTAGAGCCATTTCCTGGCAAGGTGATTAAACGATCTCCCTGTAAAGCGAAACCCTTTTTTAACTCATCCGAATTAATTTTCATAACATTATTATAACACAAATAATTTCTTTGACAAGTATGAATTTTTTGCATAAAATTAGATATATGAAATTCACCTACCCAATGGTATTCATTTTTAATGAGGACGAAAGCGTTTACAACGGTTACATCCCCGACCTTACTTTATACTGCGAAGGTGAAACTTTAGAATCTGTTTATGCCAGCGCCGAAGAATTAATCAAGTACTACTTTGAATTAGCCGTCAAATATGACACCGAAATTCCGACTCCTTCCCCTATGGAAGAAGTATCGCAAAAATGGACAGGCTATAAAGTATCCTTAATCACTGCCGACATTCCTGATAAAGAAACAGAAAAATAAAAACAAAGGGCGTTGGTCAGTTAATTTTGAAACTTGCGGTATTTAGGGAGAATAGAAAGAGCAGATTGAAGTGTCTGCTCTTTTTCTTGTCTAAATTACCGAATACACTTCATAGGTTAAAGTTTTCGTTCTTTTCGTGCCACCTTTGAATGTGCGATTGATTTCTAGTGTTTCGGTAAAGGCATAAGTTTTAATTGGTTGATAATCTGTATCGTTTGGGTTTATTGAATAATTAAGTCCAATCTCAATTTTATCTTGATAAACTTTAACGAATTTAAGAAATAGGTCGATAGCTTTGTCTGGGTATTCTTTCATTGTTACCTTAAAGAAGTTTTGAATATCTGATTTGGTTAGTTCGTAACTGACTTTGGATTCTTCAATGACTAATTTTTCGCTTAATTCTTTTCTTTGTTTTTCTAGTTCTTCTAATCTTGACTTGGTGGTTTCAGTGTAGATACCTTTTTCAATTGCTGTCATAATATTTGCGATAGCTGTGTTTACTCTATGTAAATCTAATTTAAGACAGCAAAGTGAGTTATTACTTTTAGTTCGTTTCTTGTTTTCTTCGTAAATTAAATCTGTAATTATGTCGAGATTTTTTTGAATTGTGAATTGTTGTTTGAAGAATTTATCTACGATGCCTTCAATAAAATTCTTTTCTGTAATTCTGGTTAGACAACCATTATCTCTGCCGGAAATACATTTGTAATACCTTAAATAATTGCCATTATGCGATTTAGTCGAGAATGGATACATTTTGCGATTACAATGTCCACAGTATAATTTGTCTTTAATTCTAAAGATTTCATGATTATCTTTACGACAACCATATCTCGTTAAAGCCATGCGTTTTTGGACTTTGTCATATAGGTCTTTACTGATAATCGTTGGATAAATATTGTTGTATTCTTTTCCGTTGATTTTACAAATACCAGTGTAAATTTCTCTTTTCAAAATATATCGGATAGTTTCTGGAATAAACTTCTTGCCTTTATTTGATAAGCCTTCTTGTTCAAAATCTCTGGATATTTGCAAGATGGTTTTGCCACTGGCATAATCTTCAAAAATTCGTTGTAAGACTTTTCGTTCGTTTTCGTTGATAGTTAACATTTTATTATTCTCCTTTGTATAGCCGAAAGGTACAGAGCCGATACAATGACCTTTCATTCTAGATTCGTGTAAGCCACGACTGACTTTTTGTGCGAGTTCTTCGCTGAAGTATTGGTTCATTCCTTCTAAGAGTGATTCCAGTAAAACGCCTTCGGGGGGTTTCTGGAATATTCTCCATAGCGGATAGTAACTTGATACCATTGTCTTTTAAGTGTTTTCTATGGATTGCTGCTTCGTATTTATTACGGGCAAATCTATCCAGTTTATACACCAAGACATAGTCCCATTTACGATTGTCGCTATCTTTAAGCATGCGTTGGAATGAATCTCGTTCATCTGTAGTTCCGCTGATAGCTCGGTCGATATATGAGTCGACAATAATGATATTGTTGCGTTTGGCGAAATCCTGACAGACATGAACTTGGCCTTCAATACTTTGTTCGGTTTGGTTGGAACTGGAATACCTAGCATACACAACTGCTGTTTTCATTTGGGTTAACTCCTTTTATTTTCGTTTGTCTTTCGACAGAAGCGAAAAGAAACGAAAAGGGGTTTATAATGCTAGGTTGAATGTCTTTTGTTAGTTGTCAAGGGTTGCGTGAGCAATACAGTTCACCCTTGACAACTAAGAGTTTTCGTTTCAAAACCGCTTCCGAAAGACATTAGAAGGCTTTTGGTAACCTATCTATGAGTTCCTTGTTAACAGTCCCAAAGAGTGTTCCAGTTTCCAAATCCCAACATTGAAAATCGTCAAAGAGAAGAATCTTGCGGTTCTCTTGTCCAATTGTACAAACAACATCATCTGCTAAAATATCTGTTACGAAATAAGTTTGTAAGTGTTTTGAATAAATAACTTTTTCTCCTGTTTTACGAATGTATTTGAGCATATATCTGACTGCTTGTTGTGAATGAAAATTGTTTTCGATAACCTTAAAATCATTACGACCAAATCGTTCTAAAAAGAAAGTGTTTTGATGTGCGATTTGCATTTGATGGTTTTTGGTTGAATAATCTTTGGTTTCAATGATTTCGCCGACCATTTCTGGAATAACAAAGATTCCGTGAAAATGAAGTCTTTGTAATTCTGGACTGCGTTCAAAAACACCAATGTATTTCCACCCCTTACGATTAGATAAATGTCTTAAACAATTCAAAAATTTTTCTCTAAATTCTTCTTCATTTAATTTATTAGAATCATAAGTAAATGTGCAAAAGTGTGTCCATTGCTGTAAATTAACTTTGCGGATTAATCTGGTATATCTAACAATACGATTGCGTCTGTCTTTCTCTATAACTTTTTTAACTACTGCTTGACTGTGTTCTATGTTTTTAATGTTTTGATTTATTACTTTAACAATTCTTTCTGTCTTTTCTTGTTTAGTTTCATTTGTTCGTTCACTTAATAATTGTTTGACCTCTGTTTCGTTCTCATTTGTTGTTTGTTTAGATTTGTGTTTACGCTTTTTCCAATATTGAGCCACTTTGGGAATGCCGATATAATGGCTACCGTCAAAATAGATTTTAGTCTTGATGTAGTCCATTTGATTCCTCCTTATCTTGAAGAATTAAATTCAGCATTGCCACAATGAACTCGTGGTCGATTAACGACAAATCTAAAACATTCTTTGGTTCGTCGTTTTTGTTTTGCATTTTTAACTCCTTTTAAGGACAAAAAAGACGCAAAGAAAATATGGCTACTATTTTCTTTAACGCCTGTAAATGCAATTTATTTTTTTTTATTTTTAATCGAACCGAGTTTTTTATTCTTCGTTAATTTTTCGAGTTGCGGTCCGTTCACTTCACAAAATTACTCATTACTTGATTGTCATTTTGCGTCGTCTTTTCTGTTCCGACCACAATACTAACACAAAGATTTGAAGAATGCAAGAGTAAAAACTTGATATTACTTAACATAGGTTAAGATATTGTAAGTATTTTTGTCGAAACTTGCGTCGTCGTTTGTAAACGATGTCGGTGCTAATACCTAAAAATTCAGCGATGTTTTTGACTTCAACACCTGAGTAGAAGTAAAACAAAATTTGTTTTTCCAATTGTGTGGTAGTAACAGTTCTGATAATTTGTCTTGCTTTAGAATAGTCGGTTGGTTCTTTGT
The DNA here is from genome assembly GCA_017537405.1 of Clostridia bacterium. Lineage (GTDB taxonomy): Bacteria > Bacillota > Clostridia > Christensenellales > UBA1242 > RGIG8050. The sequence goes on along the minus strand of JAFYKU010000085.1, from coordinate 3,625 downwards.
CGAATGATTCTGGTGTTGGAACATATAACAAAACTTCGTTGTCAATTTCGTTATTGTTAACTTTAATTTGTTTACGGATATAGGCATACATCGCCTTAAAACAAGCAAGACGGATTGTCATATCTCCACACATTTCGCCAAGTTTATGACCGATAAAATTACATAAAAAGCAAATTGTTTCTTGCACAATATCGAAACCATCACTGTAAATATCTGTTGTATTGCGATGATATAAGTCGAAGATTATGTCCTTGTGTAAATAGTCTAAATTGCCGTAAGCATATCGCAGAGAGCCTTTGACGGCTTTTAAGGCAATGGCTTTACCTAAATTAAGAATGTTTTCATGAGTGATAACCGTGTTATCTGTTAAATGTACTGTTTTCATATTTCTCCTTTTGTCTGCCTTTTGGCAGAAAAAGAAAACGCATAGTTTGACTATGCGGAAGTATGTTTGAAATTGTTAAACCGCTGTCAAGGAAACAGAGAGAAATCTCCCTTGACAGCGGTGAAAACTATGCAAAACCCAATCCAAAAGGCAACGACAAAAGGAGAAAGACGACGGCGGAAAGAAAAATTGGGGTTGGCAGAAAGCCTGCGTGCCACCCCAATTTTCGCCGTCGTTTTGGCTTGAGAGTGTGCTTGTCTATGGCGGAGCGAAGCGACGCCACTTGTATATAGACAAGCACACGTTTAACTGCCAAAGTATTTATTTTTCTCGATTTTGGTATTCATCTAGCAATAGTTTTGCCATATCTTCTGGTGTTTCTTTGCACTCTCTTTCTAACCAAATTCTGCACATTTCTTTAATGCCTGCCCCAAAAAAACTGGCACGGTAAAAAATACCAATCTTGTTTGTTTTATCGATAGACGTGTTTTGCCCAATGTTTTTTAACACATTGATGCGAGTATCAGTTTCCGCCATGGTTTGGTATGGAATGCTTAAAAAAGCTTTGTAAAAATATTTATTTTCTTTAATAAAGCTAAACATTTCAATAAAAGCTTCATGTGTCTGTCGTTTGCCATTATTGAAAATAGAAGCTAGACTTTTGGCAAATTTACTTTCTATCTTAACTACTAGATCGTTAATATCATCGTAATGGCAATAAAAAGTGCTGCGGTTAATGCCTGCCTGTACACAGATTTGACTGATTTTAATTTTTTCATAGTTGTGTTTTGAGATTAAAGCAAGAAAGGCAGATTCAATTTTTTTACTGCTCAGTTTGTAGCGAGAATTATTTTTTGTATTCATCTGTAACCCCTTGTCAATTATCCCAACACTTTAATTTTTTTTGTTGTCTTTAAAATCAACATTTTATTGTGCGGTTAATTTAAATATAATAAAATTTATTAACAAGTCAAGTGTTGGAATAATGCTTGGCTGAATAGGAGTTATTAGTATGAATGCAATAGAAATTAAAGGATTAAAAAAATCATTTAGAGGTATGTATGCTCTAAATGGTCTTAATATGACCGTTCCTGTTGGTTCTATTTATGGATTTATTGGTGAGAATGGAAGTGGCAAATCTACAACCGAAAAACTTATTTGTGGACATTTAGTCAAAGATAGTGGCACAATTAAATTATTTGGAAAAGATTATACAGATGCTGGAATAAGAGTTCGAGTTGGAGCACTTATTGAAAATGCTGGTTGTTTTCCGGGTTCTAGTATTTATATGAACCTTAAAATGCAATGTTTGAATTTAGGTCTTGAAAATGCTGACGAAGAAATTTCAAGGGTTCTTAAAATTGTTAGAATGGAAGAACATAGAGAACTTAAATTTAAAAAGTGTTCACTTGGAATGAAACAAAGAGTTGGTATTGCCATGGCACTGCTTGGAAATCCTGCACTTCTCATTTTGGACGAACCAATAAATGGATTAGATACTGACGGAATGAGAATTATGAGAGAAATTTTGGTGGATATTACTCAAAATTATAACTGCACAGTTTTAATTTCTTCTCATATACTTGGCGAACTTGAAAAAATAGCTACTCATTATGGAATTATCCGTCAAGGCAAAATGATACAAGAATTAACTGCAAAAGAAATGGAATCAAGAGCAAGAGTTTTTGTGTCTTTTAAAGTAAGTGATAGTGATAAAGCTATTTCTACACTAAAAAAGAAATATACAAATGTTAGACAAGAAGAAAATTATGTCAGAGTTTATGATGAAGAAGATGTTGATGAAATTGTAAAATATCTAATTGATAACAATATTATTCCTAGTGAAATCAAAAAGAACAAAGTTGGTTTAGAGGAATATTACATTGAACTAATGTCAAACAAGGAGGTAAAATAATATGGAAAAAACAAACAATTTAAAATTTGATGCCCCTAGTTTTGGCAAAAGACTTAAAGGAATGTTGTCTGTTGATTTTTACAGACTATTTCACACACCACTATTTTATATATTTATTGCCATTGCCGCTATTATTCCTGCTATGATAATTGGTTCTGCAATAATGGGAGACGGAACACAAGCTCCAATTTTTACTAATGTTTGGGAAGCAATAGCAGTAGAAAAACCACTATATGTTATTGAAAACATCGGTCAATATGCAAATATGAATATGGTGTTTATATTTGGTGGAATTATGGTTTCAATTTTTATTGGACACGATTATAAAAGTGGCTATGTAAAACAATTATTTACAACTCACGCAAAGAAACAAGACTATATGATGAGTAAAACACTTACCTGTGCATTAGCTATGGCTTGTATGTGTGGAACATATTTGATTGGTTCAATTTTAGCAGGTTTATTTTCTGGACTTTCATTTTCAGCAAACTTTGGCTCTCTGATTTGTGCATTACTTGGCAAAGTTATAATGAGTTTGGGTTGGGCTAGTTTATATGTTTTCTTAAACATTATTTTTAGAAAAAACTTTTGGATTTCAATTCTTTCATCATTTTTCTTTGGAACAGGTATTTTAATTATTGGTGCAGCTGCAATTCTTGGCAATTCTGGCATACTTAATATTTTCTTGTATGGTTCATCTGTTTTTGCTTGTTTATCTAGCAATTTCTTATCTGTCCTTATATGTTTGTTATGTTCTGTCGCTTGGTCGGTAATATATAACTTGCTAGGCACTTATATTCTAAATAAGAGTGATGTGTATTAGGAGGAACGACAAATGAATGCAATAGAAATTAGAAATTTATGTAAAAACTTTGGTGAAAAGCAAGCACTTGCAGGACTTAATATGACCGTTCCAATCGGTTCAATTTATGGATTTATTGGTGAAAACGGAAGTGGTAAATCTACAACTGAAAAAATTATTTGTGGACTTATACATCCAACAAGTGGAAGTGTAAAGTTATATGATAAAGATTACACAGACTCTGATGTTAGAGCAAATATGGGAGTTTTAATTGAAGCTCCGGGTTGTTTCCCAAATTTAACTGTTTGGAACAACTTAATGATACAAGCAACAAATTTATCTATAAAAGATAAAGAAGAAGCTGTTAGAAAAGTTTTAATAATGGTTAGAATGGAAGGAACGGCAGGAAACAAATATAAAAATTGTTCTCTTGGTATGAAACAAAGAATTGGTATTGCTATGGCACTACTTGGAAATCCTAAACTTTTGGTATTAGATGAGCCAATAAATGGACTTGATGCTG
>JAFYKU010000084.1 GCA_017537405.1 Clostridia bacterium | reverse complement strand
TTATTGGTTGATGAACTAATGAATAAGTTTTCAGCCAGAGATTATACTCGTGGTGAATCTATGCCTAAAGAAATGTGTGATTTTTTAAGGTTGATTCGCCACAGAGATATTGCAGTAGTTACAAATTCACTTGTACCAACAGGTGCAGATAAAGGCATGAGAGATATGTCGCAGAATTATTTGTTGATAGTCCACCGTATAGATGACACATTCAAAAATAAACCAAGAACAATTTGGTATTGTTTAGAATTTGATAATGATAAATCTTGTGCTCGGTTTTGTGATAATCCACGCAAAAACGATGTAGTGTATGTTCCTTATGTTTTTGTTCATGAAGGTGATATCCACCAATGTGTCGATAGTCAAGGGGAAAATGACAAATTCTTGGTCGGTATGGAAAACCGAGAAATTGAATTTAAAAAATGGGAGATGACAGAATGACTAAAAAACAACAAAAAGCAATGATTGAGCGAAAAAAAGCCGAAGCCGAAAAAAAGAAAGCTATTGAACTAGAAAATAAATCTTCTGAAGTCGAACAAAAAGATGAAGATTTAGTAGATCAAAACTTGAAAGTAATAACATTGCTTAGTGGAGTTGATTTTGAAATAGGATACTGTATTAACCAAAAAACAATCACAGATAAAATATTGTATTTAGCTGAACGAGAGAAAGATGTTTTGTCAAAATTCAAGGATAAAGATCAGATTTTGAAAAACGGGATCTACAGAGAGTTGTATGATACAGTTATCGATGTCTTTGGACATTATTTAACTATATTAAGAAATCGTTTGGATCTTATAATTAAATCAGAAAAGTTACACGCAACAATGAATCATCTTCAATTTAAAGTTGGAGATTTAAAACAAGATAAGATAAATAACAAGTTTAAAGTGCGTTTGTTGCGCTATAAAAACTGGCTGTATTTTTGGCAAAAATTACGAGAACACAAAATCGAGCGTAGGCAAGCCAAATTGGAATATAAAGCCAAAATTAAAGAATTAAAAAAACAGTTAAAAGAGGGGGTAGTGATGTCGCCATAGTGTCTTACGCATAAAATGTGCCAAACTGGCACATCGCGCGGTTCTACCTGCCTAAAATTTGATTTATGCTCTCGCATAAATTCAAATTTCTTAACGGCTAGGTAGAACCAATTTTGACAAGCAAAATCCGTGTGCCAGAGTGGCACGCACTACACGATGTTACTACCAATTTAGGCTTGTTTTAGGTTGTCGACGCCCTAAAATAGCCGTCTATAACTAACTAAAAGGAGTATTTTGAATATGAGTACTGCTAACTTTGAATATGCTAAAAATTTTGTTTATGAAAAATTGACATTGCGTGAACAGCGTAAGCTGTTCAATTCGCTGGAACATAGACTTGGTTTCTCTCGCGCGCGCACGCGGGATATATTTACCGATGATGACGATGGTGATTATAAAACCAGTGTGGTGGAAAAACAGCAAGAATTGCAAAGTTACCAACATAAAATCCAATTAATAATGCAAATTATTAACAAAAACGAGAAAGACGCTAAAATATTTGATTTGCATTCTAGACCAAAAGAATTGCGATTGTTGGTGGACCGATTAACTTATGGTCAAATTGGCAGATTAAATTTTAATGGATTGTGTCGCATGTTGCGTGTTGCAACACAGGCAAAAGACGCAACAAATCCGACAGCTTATATTTTAAGCAGCTATAAAAATTTAGTCGAAGGCAAGGATTTTAAGAAAAAATGGGCACGGGAACGCGAAGTTGAAGAAGACCAGCAATTTGCAGAAAGTTTGGCACAGGCTGAACAGCGATACCGTGAAGATAGAGAACTTGCAAGCAAGGTTAATCTTTTAGGCGGTGTAAAATGATAACAGCAGAAAGATTAGAAGAACTGATAAAGCAAAGTGCAACAATTTGGAATGATTACATTGGCGAATATAAACTAAACAAAAACCAGTGTAAAATTTGTAAAGTTACTGATATGGAGTTTAATTTTATTGGATATTGCCTTTGGTGCGAATATGAACATCATGGCGAAATACACACTACTGAAATTAAACTTGAAGACCTTGAAGAAAATGTTGAGCGTGGAAAATGGCATTACAAAACAACAGCCGAACGCACCGAGAGATTTGAGCCACCGATGTGGGAAGATATAGAAGTGATTTATACATTTAAATTTATAAACGATAATGAATGCATGAGTTTAATTGCCAATAAAAAATATAATTTTGTTGCTATATCAAATGGTTTGACAGTATTATTTGAAGAAAAATATACCAAAGAAAATTATGAAAAAGCATGTGAAATAGTAAGAGATTTGTTTAATAAAGGTGGTGCAAAATGACAGGTGTTGGGGTCGCAATATTTTTAATTGTTATATCATGCTTGGCTAATGCTATTTCAATTTTTATAATCAATAAAAGAATTGATTTACTTAATAAAAAAGTTAAACAGAATAACGAAGCAATTATAATATTAACTAATTTAACAGTTAACAAAAACATAAATGAAGAAGAATACGAAAAAAGAAAAAATATTCCTTACCCAGGAATGAGAAATAAGTCCAGCAAATAATTAGAAAAATACTGGCAGTAAAATGCATAATTTAAATAAAACCAGTGTATATATAAAATGATCAAACTCCGGGACGTAAATTGCCTGGGGTTTTTTCAATTTTCCTGTTGACTTAAGTTTTATGTTGTAGTAAACTACTTTCAGTTCAAACTCTGGGACGCTTAATTGCCCGGGGTTTTTTCTTTATTAAAGGTTTGAGTTTTGTGTTTTACATTGTATAATGTAATTATGATGATAAACTATAAGCTAAAATTTGTATCACTAGAGGAGCGTCTTAAAAATTTAAAGGATTTAGGATTAAAGATTGATTCAATCAAAAATGCAAAAACATATATAAATGAAATTGGCTATCATAAATTATTTAACTGTTATAAGCGTCCTTTTTGGAATAACGAGCAAAATAAATTTAAGGAAGGTGTAACTATTGGAGATCTGTATCAACTTTATGTACTTGATAGTTCTCTAAAGTCATTATTGTTAAATTCTGCTCTTACTTTAGAAGTAGCTGTAAAAGTGCAAATGGCAGAAGTTTTTTCTGAATATATGGGTTTGGATGTAAATGATTATTTGGATGATAAATATTTTCGTGATATTAAAAAAAATGATAAAATTATTAAATATTCCGATTTTAAAGAAAGTATATATAAAGTTTTAGAAAGAAATCAGACGCAACGTTTTATAAAATATTATAAAACAAAATATAATCAGATTCCTTTTTGGGCACTTTCTTATATTCTTAGTTTTGGAGAAATTAATGCTTTATTAAAACATCTAAAAGTTGGATACACTATACATGTTTCAAAATTTTGGAATCAAAATCATAAGTTTTTAATTTCTGCACTTGGTATTGTTAGAATGTTTAGGAATGCATGTGCACATAACGAACCAGTTTATAGTTTTAAAACTATTGGATATAGGCTTAATTCTGAATCTATAAAAGATTACCTTGAGTATTTCAATATAGATGAACTAGATAATAATAATCATTTCACTAAAGGTACAAATGATTTATTAGCTATATTTTTTATATTTAAAATTATGCTTCCTAAGAACAAGTTTAAGGAATTTGTCGATCAATACTTTTCAATAGTAAAAAATTTTGAAAAGAAAGTAAAATCTGAATTTTCTAGTGATATAATTGCAAGGTTAAACGTACCAAACAATATTAGAGATTTGGTAGGAATGGATGTAATAAAAAATTATTAGAAATTATACCAGAAAATGAGTAAAAAAAGCCCGGCAAATTGCTGGGCTTCTTTTATTAAATTTGGGGCAAATTGCAGTCAGTGGCAGTCAGTAGTCGATTTAGCAAAAAACAGTACAAAATTTTGGGGCAAATCTTGGGGCAAAATAGAAGACTTCTATATATTGTAGTAGGTTATTAGTTAAAAATAACTACATTTTGTGGTTTTTGGTGTTTTTTGCTAAATCACTTTTAGTCTTGTAATCAGTAGGTCGTCAGTTCGAATCTGACCGGGAGCTCCAAATTGAAAAACTACAATCATTTGGTTGTAGTTTTTTTGTTGTTTCAAGCAAGTATTAATAGCAAAATAAATAAAATTTGCTTTCTTGGTCTATAATTGATATACTAGTTAATATGGCTAAAATTTTTACCAAAAAAGTTGCTTTGATTATGTTAACCGCAGTTGTTGCGGTCTCTGGTGTTATTTGGGCAGTCGTTGCTAATTTGCAACCTAAATTTAAAACAGGTATTAATGCAATACCAAGTGGTCGTTTTGTTTCCGGTAATGGAACGGCTTCTGTTTTGGTTGACAATTATTTGTATTTTGTCGGTGACAGTATTGCTACTTCGTCAATTAAATATGGCGATAATGAATACTATGCGAAAGGTAAAATGCCGGATACGGGTATTTTTCGTGTTAAAATTGAAGACAGTCAACCCGTTGTCACCTATGAATATGACAATCAATCGGTTAATGATGCTGGTGAAAAAGTTGAACTGCAAGCAGGTGACGAAGGTTACAACACCAAAGTTGTTGCGGTAAAAGACTGGGACAAC
>JAFYKU010000083.1 GCA_017537405.1 Clostridia bacterium | reverse complement strand
ACCCTCTCAGGCCGGTTAATCATCGTCGCCTTGGTAGGCCGTTACCCCACCAACAAGCTAATGATACGCAACCCCCTCCTTTACCGATAAAACTTTTACCCCTTCACGATGCCGTGTTGTGGTCATATGCGGTATTAGCACCTGTTTCCAAATGTTATTCCCCTGTAAAGGGCAGGTTGGTTACGCGTTACTCACCCGTCCGCCACTAATATTGTATTGCTACAATATCCGTTCGACTTGCATGTATTAAGCACGCCGCCAGCGTTCGTCCTGAGCCAGAATCAAACTCTAATATTAAATTTGATTATTTTACTCAGTTCTTGACTGACAATAAATTGACAAAGATATAGTGTTTATTAAACCTACAATCTTATACAAATGTGTACAAAGTATTAAGTTTTCAATGAACACGGCTTGCTTGCTTTCACAAACAAGTACCCATACTCTAACATACAAAAAAACCCGTGTCAAGGGTTTTTTCAATATTTTTTTTAATCATGTTTATGGCTTTCAAAGTCATCGATTTCTTTACAGATACTTTCCGCTAAATTAGCAATTTTCGCTCGCTCTTCCGCGGTTGATTCCGGCAATTTCTTAACATTTGGTGCACCCCAAATATTTTTAACTTTCGGACCAATCCATTCATCATATTCAATATCTTGAAACACACCTGCCACAATACTCAATGCCGCCTTAGTTGGTTTTGGGAAAATTAGTTTCATGGTGAAATTTGTAAACGCTTTGTTTTGTGCATTAGTCATTGGCGTTAAAGTTACACCCGGATGAACTATGGCTAAGCGCACATCATCACGGTCTTTAAACATTTCCGATAAAGCTAAAGTGAAAACGCGTTTTGAATTGCCGTAAACTTTCGTACTTTTTGGTTCGTTACTGTAATCAACATCGTTTTCGTTAAAGCGACCATAATCCATCGAAATACTACTTACCGGAATAACCTTACCTTTTGTGCGTTGTAAAGCAGGTAAAAGTTTTCGAATTAAATGATATTGTCCGATAAAGTTAATTGTAAAAACATTGTTGTAACCTAATTCACTCTTTACTAACGGAATATCATATACCCCAGCATTCAAAATTAAATAATCAATACGCTGATCCACCAATTGCGCTGCAACTTCGTTAATCGAAGCTAAACTATTCAAATCAATGCGTATCGTTTCAATTTCTGCATTCGGGAATTCTGCGCGCAACTGATTACTTACAGCATCCATCTTTGCAACATCACGCTCTAACATAATTAATTTTGCATTTGCTTGCACTAAATAGCGCGATGTAATACTACCCAAGCCCCCAGCAGCACCAGTCATTACAACGACTTTTCCTTGTAAATCTTTTGTATTATTTTTTAACCACTTTTCAATATCCATAATTGATATATTATCAAACTAAATCACATTAAACAAATTATTTTTGACGACCCGCACCACAACCATCACAGCTGTGTTTTGCCGTGTCATTTAAACTGCCACAATAGTTACAACGCCAAGTTTGGTTTTGGTTATTGTTAGTTATCTCCGCACTTTTTGTTTCATCAGCTTCTGAAGTTCCATTTTTTAATTTTTCCGTTTCTTCAATTTGTTCCTTAGTTGCTTTTTGAGCAGTCATCGAAACAATCACCGAAGCCACAATCAAAAGGCCCGTAACACCACCCGCAAGTAAGGTTCCAAATTTCCAACCATCCCTGGCCGCCGCTACATCAACATATTCCATATCATTAGACATATCAGCAGCCAATAAATAATCTTTATCCATCATTGGCACAGAATCTGTATATTCATCTACAGAGGTATTAATTGTATTAAGCGCGATTATAATTTCTGTATCCAACAAGGCTACTACTTCCTCATATGAATAATGACAGAAGGAAAAACCGTCAGCACTAGAATCACCACAAAAATCATAGTAAAAACAATATTTACCACTATCACCATATTCTTCATACCATACAACTGTTGCCTCAGTTTGGTATCTAGAATTTGTTTCGGCACTTTCAATCATATCAGCATAATGTGGATATAAATCTTGAATATATTGCAAATCTTCATTTGCAGACACCCACATACATCCCATTGCGATTGATACAATAATCCCGATTACTAGCAACAAACTCAGAATTGAGCTTGCTTTTGCACGCCCTGCCCCAAAATAAACCGGACGACCAAAAATTACTGTCGTGTGCGGACGCCAACGCAAAGATGGGCGATAATGAGCACCACGAGAACTTCCACCAAATGACGAACTTGATGTATTACGGTTAAAATGACTTCCACCAAAGCTGCGCGATACACCGCGACTAAAATGGCTACCACCAAAACTGCGCGCTCCTCCACTTGACCCTCTCATACTTGGCATAATTAAATCCTCCTTGCGTAAATTGATTTTACGAAATTTTATCAACCACATATAATTTTGTCAAACAACAAGTTACGCCATCTCGTTGTCTAAGGCATAAAATAATTGTAGTTTACAACAAAATATGTTATGCTCGTTCAATGAGATTAAATGTTTTAGTTGGATTATCTTGGCCCTACGCAAACGGTCACTTACACTTAGGACACATCGCTTCATCATTACCAGCCGATGTAATTGCACGCTACTACCGCGACCACGGTGCGAATGTTAGCTTTGTCAGCGGCAGCGACTGTTTTGGTACGCCTATTTTAGTTACCGCTAAAAACGAAAATCTAACTCCAACACAAATTGCGGAAAAATATCATGAAAGTCATAAGCGCGACCTTAATGACCTAGGTTTTAGCTTTGACCTTTACACCGCAACGCTCAGCCAAGAACACCAAGACTTTGCCGCTAAATTCCACGCTGACTTATATGATACTGACAATGTTTTTGTCAAAACAGTTCCCCAATTATACTGTACACAATGTCAACAATACTTACCCGACCGCTATGTCGAAGGGACTTGTCCACACTGCGGTAAACATGCCAAAGGCGATTCCTGTGATAGTTGCGGTAAAATTCTAGAACCTGAAGACTTACAAAATCCGCATTGTAAACTGTGCGGAGCTACTCCCGAATTACGCAATACTCAACAAATCTATTTGCGTTTAAGCCGTTTCCAAGAAGCAATCCAGAATAATTTGCAAAACAAACAAAAACAATGGACTAACAACGCTGTTGGCATGACCAATAAATATTTAAACGAAGGTCTTATCGACCGCGCCATTACCCGCAACATTACTTGGGGTGTTCCATTACCAGCCAACGCAGCTAAGTTGCTCGACGACACCAAAGATAAACACATCTATATTTGGGCGGAAAATGTTTTGGGTTACTT
>JAFYKU010000082.1 GCA_017537405.1 Clostridia bacterium | reverse complement strand
TTGCGCAATTAACTGCATTACCGATTACCGAATGATTACTGTTATTCGTGATTTACAGTTAACTGGTGCGGCGGCCGTAACGGCACAACCAATCGTTAAAGAAGTGTTAGCGCGTTGTCAATTCTTAGTCGATGTGGGTTTACATTATTTAACCTTAGCGCGTAGTGCAGGGTCGTTGTCGGGTGGCGAAAGTCAACGCATTCGTTTGGCGACACAAATTGGAGCAGGCTTGGTTGGTGTGTTGTACATCTTAGATGAGCCGAGTATTGGTTTACATCAACGCGACAATCAACGGTTATTATCGGCGTTGATGCATTTGCGTGATTTAGGTAATACTTTAATTGTTGTTGAACATGATGAAGAAACGATTTGTAGTGCGGATTATATTGTTGATGTGGGACCGTTTGCGGGGCGTCATGGTGGCGAAATCGTTGTTGCTGGTACGGTTCAAGATGTGATAGATTGTTCGCGTTCAATTACTGGTAGCTTTTTATCGGGGAAAGATCAGATTACGGTACCAACAAAGCGCCGTGCGTTAAGTGATAAAAAGATTTGGGTTCGTGATGCAAAAACAAATAATTTGAAACATATTGATGTCGCTTTTCCTGTCGGTGTGTTGACGGCTGTGACGGGGGTGTCTGGTAGTGGAAAAAGTAGTTTAGTTAATTATGAACTATTACAGGGGCTACAAAATGGTATCGGTGAACCATATGTTGATAAAATTATTCGGATTGATCAAAGTCCAATTGGGCGTACACCGCGCAGTAATCCTGCGACTTACACTGGCTTGTGGACATTAGTGCGGGAGTTGTTTGCTGCGACAAAAGAATCTAAGGAGCGCGGATTTGAGCCAGGTCGTTTTTCTTTTAATGTTGCTGGTGGTCGTTGTGAAAGTTGTCAAGGTGACGGAACGCAAAAAATTGAGATGCATTTCTTGCCAGATATATATGTAAAGTGTGATGTCTGTGGCGGAAAGCGTTTTAACCGTGAAACTTTGTCTGTTTTTTATAAAGGCAAAAACATTTGGGATATTTTGGAAATGACGGTCGATGAAGCGTGTGAATTTTTTGCCAATCATGCGAAGATTGCAAGTAAGTTGCAAACATTAAAAGATGTGGGGTTAGGGTATATTAAGTTGGGCCAATCGGCGACAGAATTGTCAGGTGGTGAAGCACAGCGCGTTAAGTTGGCAACGGAATTGGCACGCCCGATGACGGGGAAGACAATGTATATTTTAGATGAACCGACAACTGGACTTTCGACTTATGATGTGAAGAACTTAATTGCTGTTTTAAATCGTTTGGTTGATGCTGGCAATACAATGGTAGTGATTGAACATAATTTAGATGTAATTAAGGTTGCGGATTATATCATTGATATGGGACCTGAGGGAGGTAATGCCGGCGGACAAGTAATTGCGACTGGAACTCCGGAAGAAGTAAGTAAGGTTACAGGTAGTTTTACGGGACAATTCTTAAAAGATATATTAAAGCCAGTTAAATAATTTGTTTAGTTATAAAAATTATAGATATTAAATAATATTTTCAAAACTGGTACCTAGGTTGTAATGGTGGATATCAACGAGGTATGCTAATTTGCGTAATGCCGACATAACTTCTTCTTTATTGCCAAATTCAATAAAATTCTTTGCATAGATAATGGAGTCACTAATTTGGAAAGTTTCGGTGTGTTTAACCAGATAACAAAAGACGCGTTCGCGTTTTAGCCAATAACTTTCGATAGCGGCAATTTGGTCTTTGTTATCCTGTGTGTCGGCAGTATCGTCTCCACAAGCTTCAACGGAAATAATTAACGCGTTAACTTGTTCTTCTAAATGTTGGAAAGTTTGGCGCACATAAATTTGTTCCCAAATTACAGCAGCAGTAATTAAAACAATAATGCATATTGTAGTTACCCAACGCTTCATAATGATACTTTGTCTCCTTCTCCCTTAGGTACAACGGAAATTTTGCCGCTGCTTTCGAGTATTGCATAATCAATGTCTTTCACATCAAAAATATCTTTTCCGTGTAATAGTTCCATTAATTCTTCTTCGCAAATATCTAACTCTTTTAATTTCTTATAATCGATACCAGCGGGTGACACAACTATTACAGGTGAGCCCGATAAAATATTTCGAAAGGTTTTACTTTTATATTGTAATTTTACGACAAAGAAATGTATGACATGGATTACTAATAACGGTAATATACCGTACCATATTGGAATTGTTAAATCTGCCATAGGAATTGTCGCTAAGTCGGCGATGATTAAAGTAATGACCAATTCAAAAGGTTCCATTTCGCCAATTTGTCGCTTACCCATTAAGCGCATAATGACTATAGCAATAATGTAAATCACAATTACGCGAATTACGATCGATAACATGTTTAATTTATTGACGCTTGCGGGGTATTGTAAACAAATTTATTGACCAGCAAAGGCCAAAAAAGGCGAGTTCTGCTACGAGCATCGCTATAGCTAATATTAAAATATTGGGTAAAGAAATTCCAATTTGGTATACAAAGAAACTGATAGCAAAGACAGGGATTCCTATTAATAAATGTCTGAAGATGATAGGTAAGGTTGTATCTTTTTTTTGCCATTGTGTTGCTTTGCGGATAGCAATGATATTTAAAAAAGTGGAAACCGTCATAGAAATACCCATGCCTAATAAGACGGCATCAGCACCAATTACAGCGGGTAAGAACCAAACAACAAGTAACATTAGTATAGTTCCGATTGCGTAGTTACGAATTGTTAATTTTTCCAAATTCATGGCGTTCAAAGTAGTGTTTGTTATCTGAGATAAAGACATAGGTAGCATGACCCAAGCGGAGCGTGCCAAATAAATTCCACTGGTTGAATTGTCGTAAAGAAAACTACCAATAGGGGTTCCAAGTGAGATATATATAGGGATAAACGAAAAACACACAAAGATGGTAAAACGCAGCACGGTACTAATTTGACGGCGTACAGAACTCCATTGTTTTTCTTTAATCATGTTTGAGAGTTCGGGAACCAGCGCCGTTGCTAAAGACGAAATGACGGTAGAAGGAATTGTTAGTAAGGGAAGTGTCATGCCGCTAAGGATACCAAGATGTGCAATAGCGGTGGTGTTTTCCCAGCCAGCCGCAACCAAGCGTAATGGCAGTAAGATAGTAACAACAGGGATAGTTAAACTGGAAAATAGACGCACCCCGGTGATTGGTGTTGCAGCTTTGATTAATGGTTTAATGAATGGTTTAGTTGATGTTTGGGGTTTTTGCCAATGATGACAACGGATAAAGATGATAATGACTACTATAGCGGATATGATACATGCACCAGTAAACGACCAGGCTGCTAAGTGTGCCATGTCGGCAAAATAATAAGCTATTCCGAGTAATGGAACAAAAATGATAACACGCGCAACTTGTTCGATAAGTTCGGTTAGGCCAAGTAAGAAAAATTTTTTCTCCCCCCACCATATTGCGCGAAGAACACAGTAGATGCTGCTGGCGACTAGAGCTGGTAAAAGCG
>JAFYKU010000081.1 GCA_017537405.1 Clostridia bacterium | reverse complement strand
TTCGCACCTGTGGTTGTTTGCGGAACCACAGCCACCATATTGCGCACAGGATCTTTTGCCAGCCAATTTACCAAGGTTGCAGTCCTATCTTTTGGAATCCCGTTCACAACCGCGTAATATGTTTTCTTAAAAGTGCCGTCTTTAATTTGTTCTGCCAAACGCGCAGCAGCTTTGCTAGTCTTAGCAAAAACCATCACGCCACCAGTTACACGGTCCAATCGATGTACGATGCCGACAAAGCCACCAGTATATTCTTTCAAAGATTCTTGTAAACTTTGGTCCTGCGAACTGTCCGCAACAGTTGGAATATTTTGTGGTTTTATCACAACCAAAAGATGATTATCTTCATAAATGACGGCATTTGTTTCCATAAAGAACAGTATACACCAAAAAATCAAAAATGTCGTAAACAATTTGCATCTATTTTTAAATACTGTTAATATATATTTACAAGGAGGTATTGTTCAATGGGATGTGAAGGATGTCCAGGTTGCGGCAAACCTACGAAATAATTTGAGGCTATGAAATTGGGAAAAGCACAGATTTTAGCTTTAATTGAAACTGCATTGTTTGCCATCGGCGCAATCTTTTTTTTGTTAATGATAATTTCTCCCGCCAGCCCAATTTGGATGTTAATCGTAGGAATCATGTTCGGATTAGCGGGAGCAATCATGTGGTTGTTCCCCGCTATAATCCGTTTCTTAGCAACATTCAAAAATGCTAAGACCCGCATCTCCGACCTTTCAAAATCCATTCAAGGCGCCGATGACCCAGAAAACAGTACTTACGAACTACGCAATCCACAATCAAACGAACCAAATTTTTAAAAAAAACTCGGAACGCAATTGACCGAGTTTTTTATTGTTTACTCTACTACTTTTACTCTTGACTTATTTTTATAAATTTTATCTTTGATTATATAAACTAATTGAATCATAAAGAAGACAATTAAACACAGCACATTAAACACGAAGAAAACTGTTAAATGCATCAATGGGTAAAAAGTAAGTTTGCCCATTCTCCATGCTGGATTAAATAAAGCACCCATGAATCCGATAAACTCTGCTGCTTTTTCTTGGTCGAACATAAACAAATAATTTGCTTTCCAGAAATCATTTCCTGTCGATAACGCAATCGCATTAAAAATTGCGCC
Source organism: Clostridia bacterium (assembly GCA_017537405.1). GTDB lineage: Bacteria > Bacillota > Clostridia > Christensenellales > UBA1242 > RGIG8050. Next base: position 3,771 of record JAFYKU010000081.1, on the reverse strand, counting down.
CAATAATAAGACAACAACAAAATAGATGACAAAACCAATTATATAGTGTTTCAATGCTTTTTTATCTAATCTTGGGAAAAGTCCAAATAACAATGCCAAAATTGGTACAACGATAACATTGGTATGTTCCAAGATAAAGTGCATATTATACAAGTAAAATAAGCCTTTTCCGTCTAAATCAGGCATAGCTAAAGCAAATAAAACACCAACAACATTAACAATCACGGTAAAGTTAAAAATAACTTTATTTTTAAAAATTAAAGAAAATAAAACTAAGAAAGAACCAATATTACACAATTGTAAAGGCAATCTTTCAATATTAATACTGATAGCACTGAACATTTGATTATATTGTAAAACCAAAGATAAACTCAAAACTAAACATAATATGTGCTTAACTTCTGCATCTTTTTTACGGAAAATAAAATAAAGCGCAACAATTTCCGCAATAACAGATAATAACCAAAACAAATGAGGTAAAGTCCACGCTTCAAAAATAATATTTGAATAACCAAACAAATGTTGTGGTACATAAATCGGCATACAACCTAAAATTGAAAAAACTAAAACTAATCCGAAGTTTAACCATTCCTTTACATTTTTAACATTGAAAAGATGTTTTTCTTCAACAGCAAGTACAACTGGAATACTTAAACCTAAAACAATAGTCAATCCTAAAACAAACGACCTAAAAACTGGATTAATCAAAAAATTCTTAAAAGCAGGACTTAAAACTGAAATCGAGTTTAATCCTCTTCCAGCTGTAGAAGTAAACGCTTCTAAATATACCGGATAATAGAACATTGAAATCAAAGTCATCAATGAACAAAAATATATGGCAATATTTCTAATTGTACGATTTTTGTAAAAGACAGCCAACGGCAACATAATGAAGGACAAAGTTGTAAACCATCTTACAATAGCAAAACTGATGTTTTTAAAATCTAAAACTAAGTTTTCTTCATTAATACATAATGCAAAAGCATCAGGTAAGAAAATTGATAAAAATATAATCACACAATAAACAACTACTGTAATTTTCAAAGTTTTTGCAATAATTGCACTAAAGTTTTCTTTGTTTTTGACTAGACATTTTGCGGTCACATATCCACCGATTAACATAGCTAGTACTAAAATAGTAAATAAATAAAACATAAATTAATTCTCCTCTATTTTTTTCTTTTTAAAAGTATAACCAAAACTACCCACCAATTTATATTTTTTAAACGCCCACGCTACCAAGTAATAAATCAATGTTATTACTGGCACTAGTGGTAAAAGGTAAACATACGGAATTGGTATCAATTTATACAATGGTTGCAAAACCATAATACTACCAGAATCCATTGTATAAGATAAATTACTACCACCATCTATCTGCCAACCATTCAACGCAAAGTTAACAAAGAACGCAGCACCAAAATATAACAAGATACATAGAATCACTTTAGGAATATGTACCACATTAGGCTTAAATCTTTTCGCCGCCAAAATTAAAATCGGCGTTAAAGCAATACATAAATGATTAATCCAAAATGTTAATGCAACAACTGAATTCCATGTCGAATTTTCCACATCTGATGGATAAGTTACAAAAGATGAAAGAGCTGCTGGCATGGAAAAATAAAATAAATATTGTCGTGCTAATTCATTTTTTTGAAACAACGCCAACGGAATTAATAGAAAATTAAAATTACAAACTTGAAACATTTGTTTGCCCAAATTATAAAAATCTAATTTAGTAAAATAATGTGTTCCATGTAAAAAGAAAATTCCTACAACAGCAGTTAACCCAACAATTGTAATAATTATATCTTGAATTTTTCTCTTGCTTTTTGCAACGACCAAAAATAAAATTACCGAAAGCACCAGCGATGCGATCAGCATGGAGATATGAGCTACTCCTCCGATTGTCATCATTTCCTACTATTAAATAACAAAACATAAAAGTCCCGTCAATAAAAAATCTCTTACAAAACAAAAGACCAAATTTTGTGTTTGGTCTTTTAAAAAATATCATTAATATCGCTGGCATCTTGTAATGGCACAATTTCTGGTAAATTTGCTTGAACCTTGGTTTCTGGAATCGGCACCGAAGCCACACCATTATTCTTGGTTACATCTTCTGGATTCATGAATGTCGTTAGCTCACCAATAAATTGTAACTTGAAATACGGAGTCGGACCACTACGGTTTTTCGCCACAATAATTTTAGCTTCGTAATCACGACTATGTGCATTTTGTTCACTTTGTGTTTCAGTTTTCGGTTTGTGAATAAATAAAACCATATCCGCGTCTTGCTCAATCGCACCCGACTCACGCAAATCGGATAACATTGGTTCACTATCGGATTTATCCGAACGAGATTCAATTCCACGGTTTAACTGTGATAACATCAAAACAGGTACTTCCAAATCTTTCGCCATCATCTTCATCATACGGCTATTGGCTGCCACTTGCTCTTGACGACTTTCACTGCGCGAACCAGTTGCCGGCGCTCCCATCAAGCCCAAATAGTCAATCATAACCAAATCCAAACCACGCTCACGCTTCAAGCGCATACATTTACGCATAATTTCGGTCGCGGTAATTGAACTGCTGGCATCTAAATAAATATCCGCATTTTGTAATTTTGCATTGGCGTCCCACAAGCGTGACCATTCTTCTGGTGTTAATTCCCCATGTAAAGCACGCGACAAAGAAACCCTTGCCACAGAACATATTGCACGGTTAACCAATTCCACTTTGCCCATTTCCAATGAGAAAACTGCCACTTTGGCTTTACTTTTTAACGCCGCATTCAAAACAATGTTTAAAGCAAAACTGGTTTTACCCACACTCGGACGCGCACCGATAATAATTAAAGCACCCTTTTGTAAACCATTCGTAATACTGTCCAAAACAGTGTAACCAGTACGAATACCGCGTAAAGCAGCTGGATCATGCGCGACCAAATCAAAGTTATTTAAAACAGTTGGCAACTCGTTCGATAATTTGGTCAATTCTTGGCGTTCATCTTCTTTGCTAATATCAAAAATTAAGCGTTCGGCATACTGCACCGCCGCATGAGAATCTTCCATAAAATTTTTTTGTTTCTCATCTGGTTGTGTCAAAGATTTGGTAATGCTAGCCGCTGCCCGTTCCAAACGGCGTAAAGTTTCGTCTTTGCGTAAAATTTCCACATAGTGACGGAAGTTAACCGTGGACGGAATAATATCCATTAATGTCGTTAAATATTCATTACCACCAACCGCATCTAACTTACCAATCGCTTTCAATCTTTCGGATAAAGTAACCAAATCGACAGCCACATTTTTGGTTGCTAAATAACAAATCGCTTCATAAATTATGCGGTGAGCCGGAGCATAAAAATGTGACGGCTTTAAACGCGTAAAAGTTTCCAGACAATCATTGTCTAATAATACAGCAGCAATCACCGATTGTTCGGCTTCCAAGTTGTGTAACATCGTCTTGATTATAACATGCTGGTGGATTACTTGCAATATCTTTTGGGTTATGGTACAATTCCGCGTTGGATAGACGGGCAACTAGCGGCTGCCTGTAACCCGTGTCGCTAACCGGGGTCGAACACACGGTTGAGAGCGCGTACCAAACCATGTTAGACAAACTCTTTTGGTGATGACGCTTGACGGCTTAGTAGTCGGTGTGGTTATGAATCGTGTCAGATGGGGAACCAAGCAGCACTAAATAATTTTCATCGAGCTAATTAAGTGACGCCAGGCCGAGCCATCAGACTGCTTAATATCTTTT
>JAFYKU010000080.1 GCA_017537405.1 Clostridia bacterium | reverse complement strand
TTGAATTATCTTTGCCGTTTACACCAAGTAAATGGTTTTGATTTAATCGCGCAAGTTCTGCACGACTTACCAATCGCAAGTTATTCAGATCGCAATTTGTCTTGTCGCCGTCTAAAAATATTAAGCAATGACCTTTGGGGATTTTTCCATATGCTGCTTCCCAGACAATTTTGTGTTTTAGGTCAAAGAAATTATTATTGGTTTCATTTCTGGCCGCTTTTTTAACCATAATGTAACCGTCTTTTGTAATTCTTTCTTCGCCAACGGCTCTGGTGTTTGCCGGAGTGTGGCCCTTTGTGAATTGCGTTTTTTCACATATTGCAATACTTTCGGCGCTCATCCATTTAGTGCGAACAATACCTTTATTGTGCGACACTTGTCCTTTTTCGAACCTACCGCCTATTAAACCGTTTCGAATCCCCAGCAAAGTTTTTCGATTACCTACCGCACCAGTGTTAATTTTTCGGCCGAATCGTTTTTCGAATTCAGCTGCAGTTTCTTTGTCAGTGTGTCCAGGGACAAACTCAATAAAAAATTTATTTTCTTCGTTCGTATAGTGGTTAGTCATTATTAGCACCCTCTAACAAGGATTGTGCAGCATCTGGTAATTCCTTTCCAGCTCTTACAAATAACTCTGCTGCACGAAGTTGTGTTTGCGATTGTTTAATAATTTGCGTTGCCGTATCCGTGATTGCTTTTGCACGTGCAAGTTCACGATCGAGCTCCTCACCTTGCAAATCATCGTTAGATATACGGTCTAATTGTTCAAACAAGTAGTAGTTTAAGTCTTTTAATTTATCCATTTTATTTAGTTCCTTTTAATAAAATTTTTTCTCTTCTTGCTGCAAGTCTTTCAAGACTTCGCAATATCTTTTGCATTGAACTTTCAGTTTTTGATAGATTGCCATTGACTGGAGTTTTATCTTGATTATCTTTTACAAAGTTCGGGCATGATTTAATAAAAAACGATTGTCCTAAATATGCCCCTTGGTCGCTTTTCTTTCGTGCGACAACCTGTGCATTCCAACCTGGAACTGGCGTGCAATCTCGCATCCAGCAACAAGCATTTGCACATGCATTCTTACAATCCCAACATAATTGTTCTCTTCGCATTTTAATTTACCCCCAAAAAATTTCTTTTAAATTCCGATATAAACTTCTCGTGTCCATATTTTTCTTCAAACTTTATTTGTGCTAATGATTGCAATTCTAAAGAACGTTTCCGACCTTTATGGCTGTGGACCCCAAATTGTCCACGGTGATGAAAGTGACATAAGTAAACCCAAAGTCCATACTTATCAGCTTTCTCACGATAAATACCATACAAGCAATGATGCCTTTCAAGTTGGTTTCCAGTTCCACAAAAATAACAAGTTGGCATTTCATTATTACAAAGAATACTTTTTCTCATGCAACCGCTCCGTACCCTTCGAGTTCAGCTAGCTCGTCCGGTGTTTTAGTTTCAATTCCCAACTGCTCAGCTTCATAAATTGTACCGTCAATTAATGTTGCCATTTCCTTGCTATTGAGTTCGTGAGTTGGTTTATAAAGCAAATATGAATTGAATTTTTTGTTATTTATTTCTACAGATTTATACCATTTTGCGTACGAATAGAAATCCTCAACTTTTACTTTTTCCGGCAAAATAACCGCCACATATTGTCCGTCTTTATCCGTTGCAAGCGTACCGTAAGTTGTGTTCAAATCTATTTTAATTTCATCTGGAGTGCGTTTAGTGGCTTTTGCGATAGCATCACATAGAACATGGAAGTAAGCATTGGCATCTAAACTACGCTTCTTAACATATGGTTTAATTTCACAAACATAAGGTTTTTCTTTAAGTAACGGTGCTATTTCAAACAACAAATCTTGTACATCTAAGATGTCACTTCTAGTTTTCAACAAGCATTTCATTACGCTCACCCCCAAGTTGCAATTGTTTATTTTTTAAGTTTTCTAAGAGCCAATCTTTCGCACCGGCTGCCCGGTGTTCCATCATTTTTGTTACAGCAAAATCCGCTGTGGATTGTCGTATAAGTTCTAGTTTCCGTTTTGTTTCACTGTCGCAATCTTCACAAATCAAACGGCTGTAAGAACTTCGATTTAATGCGTCCAGTTCTTCACACATATCAGCAACTGACGGAAAGAACTTTAATTTTTTCACTATGTTTTTTGTCGCCAAATGCATTACTTCTTTCGGTACTGATGCAAATTCGTCTGCCCATAAATTAACCATTGCATTTGCCTCGAAGTCGCTTAACTTGCCAAGTTGTTGTGGGAATGCGACTTTGATAACTGCCAACAATTCCGCCGTTTCTTCTCTCGTCATTTCGTCCCCCTACTTTGCATCGCCAAATTCAAAAATGGATTTGTGGATTGTGATTGCACTGTATGTTGTTTTTCACGGTTACGCTTTTCCCAAGTGATAACTGCTGACTTCCAATCTTTCATAGATTTGTTTCCAACCTTCCACCCAACACTTTCGTAAAAAGCAAAGAATTGTTCAGCATCAACACCGTTATTACGCTCTGCACAATAGACAGCAATTTCTTCAACGGTAGGTTTAACAAAACAGTGGCGAGCAGTACTATTCTCTTTTGTTTTTATCTGTTCTGTTTTGTTCTGTTCTGTTCTTATCTGTTCTGTTTTTATATGTGCATTTTCTCTATCTAAAATGGCATTTTTCTCGGAACTATCGGTATTTTCTCTGGAACAATCGCCATTTTTCTCGGAACTATTTTTGTTTTGCAATCTACTATTTTTGTAATTGCGTTTATTCTCTCTTGCGGTCTCAACTTCGTCAGCTCTTTTCTTGATACCATGTGATGTTAAAATATGTCCAAGTTGGTATTTTTCTTCATCGAATAAGCCAACTGAAACACATTTTGCTATAATATCGCGCAATTTATTTGTGTCTAGTTTTAAGCGATTTGCAATTAAAATAAGCGTGTCCTCGTCGTTAATTTGAAGCTCGTAATCGGGCTCTGCGTAGATTTTTTCCAGTAGGTAGAAATATACTGCATAACCCTCTGCACCGTACCAAGCCATGACTTTTTCTAGTTTAATATCAGCATGTGCTGTTGTTGAATGGTCAAAATAATCCATTCCGCTTTTCAAATTTCTACCCATTGGCTTTTACCTCGTGTAAGATTTTATAAATCCAATAACCAGCTTGTTCTTTTGGTGTGGTCATAATTGAAACACGGTGTTTGTGTGCCCAAGCAGTTAAGATTTTATCCATTTGCTCAGCCGTCATTTTTCTTGCATGTTTCGGTTTCCAATTTTGCAACGGTATGTCTGTTTCAACCAAGATGTACATCTTGCCACCACAATCGTCTAAGCGTTCTAATTCTCGCTTAAAGCGGTCATGATTCTTGCCACAATTACCCGCTAATTCGTCCCAACTGTTTTTGCGTTCCACGTAAACATTAGGATTTTCAGTATTGCAATAGTCTCCTATGTAACAGGTTTTATTGGTGCAAAATTCTATATCATTGCGTTCAAAGAAATCAATGATGTGTGCATTTTGCTTTTCTCTTGTATCAACTTTAATCATTGTTTACCACCTTTCTAGCGGTTCGACCCGCTTATTTAATTCTTTCATTCGACTTTTAATTTCCGCCACTGTATGGTCTCTAAATGTTTCCCAATAAGCCACCCATTCTGGTGTTAAACTTTCTCTTGGTGGCAAGATTTGATAACCGGCTTCTGCTTGGGATAAAAACACGACCGGTTTTTCTTGTGCAATTTCAGCTACTATGCTTCGTGCGAAGCGGTCGCTACAACTAAGTTTAATTCTTAGTGAATTTCGGCTCGTGCCCTTAATTAATTCGTTTTCAGCAACCGCTTTATAGGCTTCACGCTTAGCATCAATTTTGCATTTTGCAAGTTTCATTTTTCCCCCTTAAAATGGTAAACTATCGTCATTTATCGGCGTAATTTTAACGTCTTGTTGAACTGGTTCAGTTTGCTTTTCTCGTTTATCGTATGAACTATCAGGTTTACGATCTAGGAATTCAACTGCATTTGCATTAACCTCAACCGAAGTACGTTTATTACCTTCCTTGTCTTCGTAATTGCGAATTTGAATGTCGCCACTAATTGCAGCTTTGCTACCTTTTTTAAGAAAACTAGCACAATTTTCGCCCAATTTTCGCCAAGCAGTGATGTTGTAAAAATCTGCTACTTTTTCAGTTCCTGATTGGCGATTAACAGCCAATGTAAATTTACAAACTTTAGTTCCATCTGCGCCTATTTCTTGTAACTCTGGGTCACGTGTTAAATTTCCAATTAGAAATACTTTATGCATTTTCTTTTTCTCCTTTCTTTTCTTTTTTTAATGTTATTTTGACCGATGCTTTAACGGTCGATGTCTTCATAAATTCAGCACATAAGTCTGGGTGTGTTTCTTCCAATGCCTTGGTATCAAGTTTGCGTTGACTATGTTCTTCAACATAAGTAATCGTGAAGTATTTAGTTTTTAACGATTTAGTGCCGTTGCGTTCCATCAATTGTTGTAACTCCGCTTTGAAAGCTGCTTCTTCGGTTTTTAATCGTGCCAACTCTCTGGTAACTTTTAATAACTTTTGTTCGTCAACCAAAGCCGTTGTTTCGTGGTTCTTTTTGATTTGATTCCATCTTTCAAAACGATTTACATTTGGATTAAAACTATAATGTTCCAGTGGTTTTGGTTGTTCTACTGGCTTATTGCTCTCATTTTCAATCTTACGAGCATAAAGTTCACCACCAAATGTAGGATTGTTACGACAGTCATCACAAACACGGACAATAGCGCCACCAACTTCTTCCAAGTTATCATTGTCAGTTTCTTTGTCACAAAATTCACAATGAGCCATTATCCACCTCCGCTGTGTCTTTTATCATTTCGATAATCATATCGTCTGGAACTTCGTCAAAACTGCCATAACCGTTTGAACCTATCCAAGACAAAGCTTCATCGTATGCATCTTGGTCTTTTAATTGTTTAATTAACAATTCACGGTCAGGTTTAATTTCGGCTTTTGTTGTTTTCCTAATTGAAATATCTGCATCGGTCATAACCATATCATCACGACCAAGACGACGACCAAATATGTTTCCAATACTCTTGCAAGCATTTTTATAAGCTTCGGCTTTCAATTTTGGAAAAATCAACTCAAACGAAAATCCGCCTGCTACTTCCATACTCGCTGTTCCACTAGTGGTTACCCAATCATCAATACCATGATTGTAATAACGCAATTCGATATTCATAAATGCCAAAGTCTTCTGTTGGAATTGTTGAGTTTTCTTGTTATAGACATTTGTTGTGCCCATACCTGAATTGGTAATTTTTGTAGATGGGAACATCAGCAATTTGTCCATAAGTTGTTCGGAGCGTTCGATTGGTAAATAAGGAATTGATTTATTATTTTCGATGCGTTCTTTAATCCAACTCTTTGGTGGTTGTGTTGATAATAGACCAACCCAAGCACGCTTGATTTCGTCTTTGGTATAAACGCCGTTTTCGTTATTGATAATATCGATTGGGCGAATTTGTTTTTTTGCTGGTTTATTTGTAGTTTCAGGCATTTATTCTTCCTCCTCTTCGTTTTCTTCGTCTTCCTCGTCTTCATAGTCCTCGTCGTCTGCTTCGTCTTCGTAGCGTCGGCCAGTAGCGAAGTTGTAGTCTGGGTCGCGCCATAACGCCTCTAAGTGGCGTATTGTATCTCGGTCGTTCAAGCTGCACCTCGTGTGCAATAAGCCCTATTTACAGCATTAAGCAAATCATTGTTTGTCTTACAATTTGCTGCTTTTGTAAAATCAGCCAACTCACCTACTGTCTTTAATCCAAGAGCTTGTGCTTGTTTAAGTAATTGTGTAAATTCGTTACTATTCATGTTTTAAGTTCCTTTTAATTGGTAATTCATTTTTGCGTTTATCCACCGCCGTGTTGTAGCCAAGTAGTTAATTTGTTTGCCATTTACCTCCCTTTAACGCAATCTTGTATTTACTGCTACCGGCGTGATTACGAGACGCTGGTAATTGCGTTGTTGCTCCAAATATTGTTCGAGTTCTTTTAGGTCGTCCAATCTTTGTTGCAAATACGCTCTTTCTTGTTGGAGATTAAAAATCATCAAATCTTTATCCGCCAACTGTTTGACGAGTTCCTCATACTTTTTTTTGTAAAGGGGCTCGCCGATTCTTTCGTGTGCCATTTTGTTACTTCCTTTTAACCCCCAATGTTTGAAAACATTATTAAAGGCAAAAGGTGTTGAATTCAATAGTAAAAAACGCCACCCGATCGAGTAGCGTTCCCTTTTTATGTTAAGTACCAATTTTGTAAATTATTTTACAAATTTCCGCAATTATTATATCATTAAATTGATTAGATTTAATCGGGGGAACAAAATGAGTGATTTTTTCAAGCGTAACTTTGTTTGGATTAGCATACTACTTTGCATTACCGGCATAGTATTATCTATTATTGGAATTCCAGTCGGAAAACCAATTTTCTTTTTTATCGGTATTGTTCTATCACTCCCGACTTTAGGCTATCTTATTTATCAACTTTTTTTCGACCAAGGTGAAGCCGAACTAAATTTAGTTCCTACTACAATAAAAGCCAATCACTCAAATATTACTTCTATTATAACCAAAAAAAAAGACATTTTATTAACCGACGAAAATACAAACGAAGATGATTTTGAATCACTTTATCATGGTTTCGCTAACGAGCAAGAAATCAAAAAAAAATTACACGAAATAACCAATAATGAACGCGAACGCACTCTTTTAGATTTACCCGAAATCATTATTCCCGAAGCAGAACCTTTCGATGATGAAGATGATGATTTTAACGACTATGAAGATGATTTTGAAACCGATGAAACTACTGAAATTGAAACAGCAACAAACGAAGAACTTTACCGCCAACGCCAAGCAGTACTTATGGAATCAAATAATTTTGAACCTGAAATACCAACCGAATTAAATTCAAATGAAATCAATGATATCAAAGAAGAAACAATGCCAACACAAAATGAAACAACATTTTTCGAAGAAACACCTATTGAAGCAATACAAAATACAGAAAATATCATTGAAAACCAAAAAGTAACAAATATTTACGATATAGATTCAAATTATACACCATCATTAATTGATCCTAATTTTGTACCAGGCGACCCAGTCATGCCACAAACTAATATACCAATAACCAAAAACACCATTATTCGTATTAATTTAAAAAATGCCGAACTGCGCAAACAAAAAGCCGAAGAAAAAAAATCTTTATTATCGCAAGCAAATTTAGAACGCTATTTACAACGATACTTTGTTGAAACAGCTGCTTGCTTTTTAATGGACCGTAATCTTTATAAAGATGCACATGGTATCGCGCCTTACAATAAATATGCTATCAATAAAGATACTGGTTTACCCGAATACAGTATTGCATCTACTAAAGGTCGCTTGTATAAATTTTGTTCATATTTAATTGATGCTGAACGCTTTATAACCCAATCCGACCTTTACGATGAATTCACTAATGCAGTTGAACGCGGAGTTTCCTTAGCACGCGTTAGCGAATCGTTACACCCTTTATACCGTAAAAAACATAAAAAAGATTTTATCTTAAATTTATCAAATCGTGAAGATTGGGATAATGTTATTATATTAGTTTACAATAATTACATTTTAAATAATGACAACTTCAAAGATGTATTCACGCGTGTACCTTTTGAAATTCCTGTCGCATTTAATGAACAAAACATTATTGACTATTTAAAAGATACAGACATACATGACCGTTTTGCCGATAGATTTCCTGCATTGGAAGAAATTGGTGTACCAACTTTATGGGACTCTTTATATATCTGCTTTATTAATTCAATTAAGTCTAAATTAACTATTGACCAACTTGAAGATGCAATTTTACGCAATTACAAAAAAATCGCGCGTGCCTTAAAACGAATAGACAACGCGCGTCGTAAAAAATTAAAAACTGCGTAACCTAAAAAGGTTTAGTTAAATTTCTTCGATTGTTAAATTTTTATTTGTAAAGATACAAATATCGCTAGCCACACTCATAGCTTCCTTAGCAACTTCTTTTGCGGACATATTTGTATTTTTTAACAATGCCTTTGCTGCAGCCAATGCATAATTTCCACCACTACCAATAGCAACACAGCCACCATCTGGTTCAATAACATTTCCATCACCACTAATCACCAAGAAACGCTCTTTATCTGCAACAATCATCATTGCTTGTAATTTACCTAAAGCGCGATCTGTACGCCAACTTTGTGCCAATGCAACAGCTGAACGCAATAAATTGCCAGAATGTTTCTGCAACATTTCTTCAAACTTAGTTGACAAAGTAAATGCATCAGCTACTGAACCAGCAAAACCGACGACAACTTTACTATCATATAAACGGCGAACCTTAACAGCATTACCTTTCATAATAACCGATTCACCAGCAGTTACTTGTCCATCACCTGCAATCACAGTTTTGTTATCGCGCTTTACCGCAATAATCGTTGTACCGCGTAATTCCATTTTAAAACCTCCTTATTGACAATTACGATTACTACATTTTACTACATCTTTAACTTTTACCAAAGGACTTTTGCATTTAGAACATAACTCACCTGTTGGTTCGTCAAAAGCCACAAAGTCACAGTTTGGATACCCCGAACAACCATAGAATGTTTTTCCTTTTTTGCTACGGCGCTTATAAATATCGTTACCACACTTTGGACATTTGCAAATTGGTTTATCATATGGTTTTGTCGTTTTACATTCCGGATAGCCACTACATGCCAAAAATTTACCAAAACGACTTTCACGAATTAACATAACTTTTCCACAATTAGGGCAATTTTGGTCACTCTCTACCGGTTTAATGCGGTTTTCTGCACCATCATTTGCACGAACTTCATCAACAACTTTGATAAAAGGTTGATAGAAATTATCAACAACACCGACCCAATCAATACCATTAGCCGCAATATCATCTAATTTGTCTTCCATATCGGCTGTAAAACCCGTATTCATAATCTCGGGGAAATATTTAATTAACCAATCAACAACAACACAACCCAACTCTGTCGGTTTTAATGCCTTACCATCTTTTTCGATATACAAGCGAGCAAACAAAGTTGCCACTGTCGGTGTATAAGTTGCAGGACGACCGATACCTTTTTCTTCCATAACTTTAACTAAAGTTGCCTCTGTATAACGCGCCTGTGGCTGTGTAAATTTGTGAGAATATTCGAGTTTTACAAACTTCAAAACATCACCAATTTCAATACTTGGCAACAACCCTGCACTTTCACCAGAATCATCATCATTTTCTTTTTCTGGTTCTTCTTTGGTTTTGCTGCCGCTGTAAACAGCCAACCAACCATCAAACAATGGCGTACGACCAGTTACACGGAAAGTATATTTACTTGCATCTACATCAACACGAACACTGTTAAATGTAGCTTCCGCCATTTGTGAAGCAATAAAACGATTATAAATTAAACGGTAAAGTTTTGCTTCATCTGGTTTACAATATTTATCTGCTTCATCTGGTGTAATTTCCAAATGAGTTGGACGAATCGCTTCGTGGGCATCTTGTGCCGATTTTTTAGTTTTGTAAACATTTGGTGTTTCAGGAACAAAATCGGCTCCATACTTTTGAGTAATATATTCTTTCGCCGCAGCTTGAGCTTCCGCTGAAACACGAACACTATCTGTACGAATATAGGTTACCAAAGCCATCATACCGCGTTCTCCCATATTGACACCTTGGTACAAAGTTTGCGCAGCCATTGTTGTACGCTTCAAAGATAAACCTAATTTTGCACCAGCATCTTGTTGCATCGAACTGGTAGTAAATGGCGCAGGTGCATGACGCTTGGTTACAGATTTTTTAACATCTTTTGCTATATAGCTAGCGTCCTTTAAGTCCGCAACTATTTGATTTACTTGTGCTTCGCTATTTGGTTTTAAACGCTTACCATCTGTTCCATAATATAAAGAAGTACGGAATTTAATTTTATCTTTTTCTAAATGAGCCCAGAAATCCCAATATTCTTCAGGTTTAAAGTTTTGAATTTCGCGTTCGCGCTCAACAACCAATTTCAAAGTAACGCTTTGCACACGACCGGCCGATAGCCCAGACTTAATCTTTTTTGATAATACAGGTGATAATTTATAACCGACCAAACGGTCAAGAATACGGCGTGTTTGTTGTGCATAAACCAAATTCATATCAATCGGACGCGGCTTAGTTAAAGCTTGATTAATTGCATGCTTAGTAATTTCGTTAAACTCAATACGCTGTGCTTGAGTTGGGTCAATATCCAAAATATAAGTCAAATGATAAGCAATTGCTTCGCCTTCACGGTCCGGGTCGGTTGCTATTAAAACAGATTCTGCTTTTGCTGCTGCTTCTTTTAAAGCCTTCACGACATCTTTTTTATCTGAAGAAATGACATATTGCGGTTTGTAACCATTATCAACTTCAACCGATAAATCACGCTTTTTTAAATCACGGAAATGGCCACCCGTTGCCATAACTTGATAGCCAGAACCTAAATATTTTTTTATGGTATCCTTTTTACCGATACCTTCGATAATTACAAGTTTCATGAACCTCCTACCGTTTACTTAGCAACAAAGTAATTGCCTGGTAATTTCTCTATTAAACCAATCATTTCCATATTTGTCAAGAGTGTTGACAGCTCTGCAACTGATAAGCTAGCTTCACCAACAATATCATCAAAATGAACTTCATCTGTTTTTAATATATTTAAAATTTTTTGGTGTTCTAAACTAATCTGCTTATGTTTTACGATCGACTTTGTTGCGATGGTGCCTGTTAAAGCAGTTATAAAATCAGAAATACTAGTTATCATTTCGGCGGTCTTATTCGCAATCAAAGCATTTGTACCTTGGCTTGCATAACAATTAATATTCCCTGGCACTGCATATATTTTTCGTTTTAAAGCATCTGCCATTTTAACAGTAATTAAAGTTCCACTCCTTAAATCTGCTTCTACGGCCACCACCACTTGTGCTAAAGCAGCTACAATACGGTTCCGCTGTGGGAATGTCGTTTTT
>JAFYKU010000079.1 GCA_017537405.1 Clostridia bacterium | reverse complement strand
TATGAATGGTCATCAACTTTGCGATGTTTGTCCGTTGAATATTCACGAAAGTTAACGACTTCAATTTGCAGTTTCCCCGCCTTCGAAGCACGCCCTAGAATACTTGTTTGCAATGGAACAAACATTTCTGGAAACAAAGAAAGAATCGTCCAACGCATTAGACCAACTCCGATTCAAGCGCATTCGGGGTTAAAACTAAAGTACGCGTTGTAACATTTGTTTCCATGATAAAATCGTCTTCGTTTGGGATTAAGACAAACTCTTTTCCCGTAATTGCAATTTCGAAAAAATCACCGGCTCCATAATTTTCAACAGACACCACGGTACCGACTTTCTTGCCTAAATGTACAACATCAAAGCCAATTAATTCACTGGATAAAATCTCGTTATCCTGCAAGCACAAAGCAGACTCTTCGACCATCACTGTTTGATTGCGAAGCTTGTCTGCTTTTTCAAAACTATCAATGCCAATCAAGCGCAAATATGCAAACCCATTTTGCACACTACCACGCTCAACTTTATATGTTTGGTTATTCAAAGATACTGTGGTTAATTCATTAAAAATTTCGGTGTGGTTATATGTCATACCCACCTTAATTTCGCCTTGCAAACCACGCGGCTTTAATACAGTACCAATAGCAACTAACATTACTTGAATTCCTTAATTTGTTTGGTAATCATTGCTATAAAGGCGTCTAACGGCATTTGTCCCAAATCTTGGCCTTCACGGGTACGAACTGCAACTGTGTTTGTTTCTTGTTCTTTGGCACCGATAATTAGGCTATATGGAATCTTTTTTAATGTTGCTTCACGAATTTTTAAGCCAATTTTTTCGTTACGCAAGTCTGTTACCGAACGAATATTTGCAGCCAATAAAGCTTGATTAATTTGATTACAATATTCATCTTGGGCATTTGTAATATTCATGATACGAACTTGAGTTGGAGACAACCATACAGGTAAGGCACCCATCGTTTTTTCGATCAACATTGCTAATGTACGCTCATAACAACCAATCGAAGAACGATGAATTAAATATGGTTTTGCTTTTTTACCGTTTTCATCAATATAAGTCAATCCGAAGCGTTCTGCCAAAGCAAAGTCTAATTGAATCGTAAACAAAGTATCTTCTTTACCATAAGTATTCTTTGCTTGGATATCAATTTTAGGACCATAGAAAGCTGCTTCACCATCTGCTTCGATAAATTTCAAATTGTTGCGTGTTAAAGCATTACGGATTTCATTTTGACTCCATTCCCATGCTTCCGGTAAATCAATATATTTTTCTTTGTTGGCTGGATCCCATTTTGAAAGACGAATACTTACATCATCTTTCATATTAAGAACGCCTAAGAAATAACTAGTTAATTCCATACATTCATCAACAACTTGCTGAATTTGGTCAGGGCGAACAATTATATGTCCGTCACTCAATGTGTACTCACGCAAACGAATTAAGCCGTGCATTTCACCACTGTTTTCATTACGGAATTGTTTTGCTGTTTCTGCATATCGAATTGGCAAATCTTTATAAGAGCGCAATTCGCTGCGATACAATAAAATATGCATTGGGCAAGTCATAGGACGCAATGCCATTAAACTTTCGTCCAAGACCTCATCACCAATTAAGAACATTGAATCTTTATAGTGTTGCCAGTGACCACTAACTTTATACATATCACTCTTTGCAAACGAAGGTGTTTTAACATGTAAGTACCCACGACGAATTTCTTCATCTTCGACAAAGCGTTGCATAGTACGCAAAATTGTTGCACCTGCCGGTGTAAATAATGGCAAACCCTGACCAACTAATTCGGAAGAAACATAGTAACCTAATTCACGACAAATTTTATTGTGGTCGCGTTTTTTAACTTCTTCTTGCCATAAGTTATATGCTTCCAATTCACTCTTGCTTGCAAATGCGACACCATAAATACGGGTCAACATTTTATTCTTTTCATCTCCACGCCAATAAGCACCAGTAATTTGTGTTAATTTAAAGGCTTTAATTTTCTTAACATACTCTACATGTGGCCCAGCACATAAATCGGTAAAGTTACCAATGGTGTACATCGTAATTGTTTGCCCTCTTGGGATTTCTTGTAACAATTCAGCTTTATAAATTTCTTTATTTTTATTAATCAAACGAGAAGCTTCGGTACGCGTAACTTCTTTGCGTTCTACTTTAAAATTTTCTTTAATAATACGCGACATTTCAGCTTCAATTTTCACCAAATCTTCATCTTTGATTGGTGTTGCAAAATCAAAATCATAATAGAAGCCCGAATCTGTTGCTGGGCCAATTGCCAATTTCGTATTCGGGTAAATGTTTTTTACTGCAT
>JAFYKU010000078.1 GCA_017537405.1 Clostridia bacterium | reverse complement strand
TAGCAGGTATTAACTTAGGTAAAATTTCTGGTGGTATTAGTACTAATGAAGAAAACAAAACTACAACATATAGTACTGCAAACCTTAACAATTTAATTATTTCAAGTTCTGCGAAAAAATATGTTTTCAGTAATGCAGAAATTACTGGTGATATTACTCATTATTGGGGCATGACTGTTGGTGGAATTGCCGGTTATAACAACAGTGTTATAGAAAATATTCACATAACGGCAAAAATGTTGGGCACAAATTCTGATGCGATATATGTTCTTGGTGGGGTTGTTGGTGTTAATGGCGAAGATGGTAATTTAGTAAATGTAGCCAATAATCACAGTGATATTCAAGGTTCAGGTACCTATAAAACTATTCAAGTTAATGATACACAAGCTCGAAAGATTGGATATTATTTTGGTAAAGTTATCGGTCGCGGTACTTCTTCAGATTTAATTATGATTCCATTCAATAGTTTTCTGAATTCTATTTCAATCTCTAACCGTTTTGTTAATAAAGATAAATTTGTTCCAAATGAATACTTTAATGTTGTTGCGAATGAAACAAATAAAGTACAAACCATGACGATTGAAGAATATCGTGCGTATTTAGTAAATATCATTAATAATCAACCAAACTTAAGTATTATTGAGCGTATTAATCTATTAGAACCATGGTTGCATAGTTTACCGACAGAAGTGATAACAATTCCTGCAAATACGATTCAATCTGACGATGTTGTCTTTGCAGAAGTTTATGAATCCAACGCAAAAGCAGAATTCTTGAATTGGGTTAAAACAAACAATATTTTTGAAATTTGGACAGATGCCTATGATGGTTTAAAAAATAATGTAATTTATGATTACGAAGATTATCTTGCGTATAGAGCGATTAGTACAGAATTAGCACATACAGCAGAATCAGAAACTGATTTTGTTAATAATATTGAAACTTACCGAGATAATCGTCACCAAATGGCGACTGAGTTCTTTACCTATAAATATAATATTTCAAGTTATAATAAAATTTCAGGTACTCAAAACTTAAAATTTAAATGGTGGGATTATGAAGAATATTTAATCTTAAAAGAATATAGTCGTGATTATCAGGTTTTGTCCACCAGTAGTGAATATGAATTATTTGAAGATCGTTTTGGTGAGGAACTTGTAAAAATGGTATATCCGTATGCTACGATGGTAGAATATACCGATGGCTACAAAGTTATGACATACAGTAATGAACACTTACGCAAATTGTTGGCTTTGACCCAAGAAGAAGATTGGCAAGCTCAATATCAGTTTACGAATAAAGATCCGCTCCAAGTTTATATTAA
The DNA here is from genome assembly GCA_017537405.1 of Clostridia bacterium. Classification (GTDB taxonomy): domain Bacteria; phylum Bacillota; class Clostridia; order Christensenellales; family UBA1242; genus RGIG8050. The sequence continues at coordinate 817 of JAFYKU010000078.1, read as the reverse complement.
TTATGTTGTCCAATTAGAACCTAACGAAAGCGTGTTAAAAATTGATAATTTTGAAATGCCGCTGGTCCATTACTATTATTATATGTCTGAATTGTATGGTAAAAACTATACAAGTACACTTGGATCATACTCCTATAACTACTCAATTCCAACAGATTTGCCAATAGTTAATACTAATGGTTATGCATCATATTTGTATTTAAACTTCTTGCTTGATGAATCTGGTACCAATATGTTGACAATCCCTGAATATATTGACTCGGTAAAACACGAAATGCCCATTGTCCGCGAAAACGAGGAAATTTGGTTGAAGACTGGACACCAAGCTGGTGGTGCGCGTATCAGTGATGTTGGTGTGGTTTCATTGGGTTGGTCGGATAGCGATAGTATTGCAAGCGTCGTAAATGGAATTACAGTTAATCAAGATAAAAATACCTTTATTTATGGGGATAATTCGTGGAATGTAGATGTTGAATATGATAAAGCAAAAGGTTACGGCTTAGATATTAATAAATATAAAGAAATTATTACATTGGGTGGTAGCTTGTATGAATTCATTAATAAATATGAAAGCCGCGTTGTAGATTCTGCGGATAAATATATCTTTGGTTTAAAGACTCAACAATTTGGCTGGAGTGATGCACAGAATGCATTTATTGAAGAATATTTCAAAACCCAAAACAACAATTACGATTTAAAATATGCTATTGTTGCAACAACCTATGGCAATATTTTAGACGCTGATGGTGTAATCCGTTCGGTATATCAATCCAGCAATCAGACACTTGATAAAGTAAATGGCTGGTGGTATGTAGAC
>JAFYKU010000077.1 GCA_017537405.1 Clostridia bacterium | reverse complement strand
GGTGTTAAACCGTATTCTTTTTGGATACGATCCACTGTCCACACATCTAAATTAGTAACTCCTGTCTTTGTTAAATGCAATTCCACATTGGGAGCAACCAACTGTAATCCATCGCGGTCAGCAGTTAAATTGATAACCATTGCATCTTTAACTTGTTTTGCAATTGTACCAATAATATCATCTGCTTCATAACCAGCACATTGATAAATCTTTACTTGCATCGCTTGCAAGATATCTTTTAATTGGTCAAATTGAACTGCTAAATCATCCGGCATTTTGTGACGATTAGCTTTATATTGTTGATACATTTTATGACGGAAAGTTGGTTGACGCATGTCAAAAGCCACGCACACATATTTAACTTTCAAATCCGTAGCGGCTTTAATAAACATATTAAGAAACCCGTAAACAGCATTTGTTGGCATACCACCAAAACTTAACTCGCCGATTTCACCACGCCCACCAAAAGCATAATACGCACGGTTTAGTAAACTATTTCCATCAATAACTAAAATTTTATCCACATTATAGTATAGCACAATTACACAACTTCGACATCTTTATTTCTCATACGAATTAAAACCGCCGAAATTAGACCAACTAAAGTTTCAAACAGCAAATCACTTAACGCACTAATATTAATAACAAATTGGCCATCTAACAAAGAAAAAACCAGGAAAGTAATTACCATATAAAAGATACCAACCAAGCCACCATATAACCAGCCTTTACTTCTTGCCGGTTTCAATGCAATCAACACAGCAACAAAAATAGCAAGTACTTTCACAACCTGCATCACAGGAGAAATTACACTATTGCTTAATCCTGCGACTTGCACAATAAATGCAAAAACCAAAACAAAAAGGAGTGTTGCAATAACTGAACATAACACTCCTTTAAACATACTTTTTACCATGGCCATTTATATGCCAAAGTTTTTTGATTATTCTACTGAGCAGAATTTTTTGTTATTTGCCTTACGAGTAAATTTAACAATACCCGCTTTTTTTGCAAATAAAGTATGGTCATGACCACAACCAACATTGTCACCGGGTTTTACATCTGTACCGCGTTGACGAACAATAATAGCACCTGCTTTAGCCATTTGACCATCAGCAATCTTCACACCTAAGCGTTTCGAATTACTGTCTCTTCCATTGGCGGTTGAGCCGCCCCCTTTATGATGAGCCATGCTTAGTTATCTCCTCCGATTTTAATTTTAGTATAAGGTTGACGATGACCATATTTTTTGCGTACATTATTTTTTGGTTTATATTTAAAACCATTGATTTTGTCACCTTTACCATGTTCCACGATGGTGGCTGTTACTTTACCAGGCTTAGTTTCAATCTTACCATTTTCGTAAGACATAATTGTAGACACAACAACTTTGTCGCCAACATTACCGTCAATTTTTTCAACGATAACTTCGTCGCCTGGTTGCACGCGATATTGTTTACCACCTTGCATAATAATTGCGTTCATAACGAACATGATAAAACAAAAAGTCACTTTTGTCAATCATAAATTACATGTTAAAAATCACTAGATAACACTTTCATCGGCGGTTAAATATGACTTCATACTGCTTAAAACCTTGCGTTCAATTCGACTAACTTGTACTTGGGATAAATGCAACACACGAGCAACTTCACTTTGTGTTGCATTACGAAAATAACGCAAAAGCATGACTTGTCGTTCACGCAACGGCAAACAGGCTAACATATTCTTGACCATAATTTGATCCATAAAAGCACTGTCATCGCTGGCTACAATTTTATCGGCAAGACAAGATGTTTCTTCACTATCTTCATTCAAAGATGTTGCAAATAAAGGCAAAGGCATATGCGATGCCTCCATAGCAAAAATTACTTCTTCCTTAGTAACATTAAATTCGGCTGCGATTTCATCAATGGTCGGCGCATCAATTTCACAACTTTTTAAAGTTAAATACTTTTTAATTTTAACATACAGGGTTTTAACCGAACGACTAACTTTAACCGCCCCATCGTCGCGTAAAAAACGCTTAATCTCACCGATGATTAACGGTGTTGCATAAGTGGTAAATTTTACTTGATATTGCGGGTCAAATTTATTAATGGCTTTTACAAAGCCCAAACAACCTAATTGGAACAAATCATCATATTCAACACCTTTACCAAGATAACGCCTAAGTAAAGACTTAATTAAAGGCTTATTCTGTTCGACCAGCTTGTTTTTGGCTTGCTCATCACCATTTTTTGCTCGCAAGACTAAATCAATTACGACATCTTGTTGCATGGGAGTTATTCCCCGCTAACTTCTCGTTTATCCTTTGTAAAGTTTTTTTGCATTATTACCACAGTTCCGCCTCCACTTTGATTATTGACGGAAATTTTATCCATAAAACTTTGCATTACAGTAAATCCAATGCCACTACGCTCGCCATTT
>JAFYKU010000076.1 GCA_017537405.1 Clostridia bacterium | reverse complement strand
TGTGGCGGCTTTGGTTTACGATATCCAAACTGGCGGTGTGGTGGCATCGGCCAGTGCGCCATTCTATGACCTTAATGAGCAGCCGCGTGATGACATTGTGACTCTGTTAACACAAATTAAAAATTCGCCTATGATAAATGTTTTGGAACCTGGTTCAACTTTTAAAATCATTACTTTGGCTGCTGCACTAGAAGAAGGCGTGGTGAGTTTAGACGACCGTTTTGCTTGTAGTGGTAGCCGCACGATTGCTGGCGAACGCATTAAATGTTGGAAAACAAAAGGGCATGGCACTCAAACATTGGCGGAAGGCGTGAACAATTCTTGTAACTGTGTTTTTATGGACTTAGCTTTACGGTTGGGGGTTGAACGCTATTATAGTTATTTGGAAAAATTTGGCATTGGCAAAAAATCAGGTGTAGATTTTTATGGTGAACCGTCGGGATTATTGCTAAGCCCCAAAAGAGTCCGTGAAGTTGATTTAGCGCGTATTGGTTTCGGGCAAGCGATTGCTGTGTCGCCAGTGCAGTTTATTGCAACAGTTAGTGCCTTGGTCGGTGATGGTATCCTGAGGACACCGCGTTTTGTACAAAGAGTGGGTGACAAATCCTTAGCTTCAAATATTAAGCAACGCGTTGTTTCGCAAAAAACCAGCAAAATTTTAAGCCAGTTGTTATACGGAGTTGTAAATCAAGGCAGTGGAAAAAAAGCCGCGGTGGCGGGATACCAAATCGGCGGTAAGACAGGAACGGCGCAAAAATATGCTGACGGGCACATTGCCGCGGGGAAGTATGTTTCATCGTTCTTGGGTTATTTATCTGTAGGCAGTGTCCCGCGTTATGCGTGTTATTTGTATGTTGATGAACCCAGTACTGGTGTTTATTACGGCAGTTTAGTTGCGGCGCCATATGTTGGTGAGATTTTTAAACAAATTGCTGCATACAAAAAATTTGTTTTTGACAGTCAATACGACAATGGTACAGGAACAGTGATGGTTAGCATCCCTACTGTTGCGGGATTGTCTTTAAACGATGCGGTTAAATTGTTGGAAAAGGCCGGTTTATTCGTGGAAGTGGATGGTGATGGCGATGTTGTCAAAGGTTCATTCCCTGTTGTTGATACCCAAGTAAAACTTGGTGAACCCGTAGTATTGTTTACTTAAAATTGGCAATAATCGTGCTATGGACAAACAAGAGTACGCCGAATACATCAAAAGAATTACTCCGAAAAGTAAAATTTGGAATTCAATTATCCGCGCTTTTGTCGTTGGTGGTCTTATCTGTTTATTGGGTGAGGGGTTGGGTGCTTTGTACAAAATGTGGTTACCCAACTATGACCAAGCACAAATTGGTTCTTTGGTGTCTTGTACATTAATTTTACTCGCGTCAATTCTGACTGGGATTGGTGTTTACGATAAAATTGGCTATTTTTCGGGTGGTGGTTCCATTGTTCCAATTACTGGCTTTTCCAATAGTATAACCAGTGCTGCCATGGAGTTTCGGAAAGAAGGAATTATTTTTGGCACTTGTGCCAATATGTTTAAAATTGCCGGACCCGTGATTGTCGTTGGTGTAGCGGTCGCAATGCTGTGTGGTCTTGGATACTTTATTGTGGGGTTATTTTTATGAGTACAATTATTTTTAATCATCAACCAAGGATTGTGGGTTGGTATTCGGTCGCTGGCAAAAAAGAAAGCCAAGGTCCATTAGGTGAAACTTTTTCGCGTATTGTCGAAGATGAGTATTTCGGTGGTAAGACGCACGAAGTTGCTGAACGCCGTTTATTTGTGACAGCTATTCAAGGTGCAATTCAAGTTGCTGGTATTCAGCCCGATTTAGTTTTTGCTGGAGATTTGCTCAATCAAATTGTTTCTTCCTCTTTTGCCATGCGCGATATCGGGTTACCTTATGTTGGTATCTATGGCGCTTGTTCTACTATGGCACTGTCTTTAATTAATGCCGCCGCCTATGTTGATGCCGGTTTAGTTCAAAGTGCAGTTGCGGCTGCGGGTTCACATTTCGCAACTGCGGAAAGGCAATATCGTACGCCCTTAGAGTTTGGAAATCAAAGGCCTCCATCTTCACAATGGACTGTTACGGGCGCTGGTGCTACCGTGTTATCCGCTTCGAAAGAATCAAAGATAGCAGTAACATGTGCTACAATTGGACGCGTTGTCGATTTTGGAATTAAAGATGTGAACAACATGGGTGCTTGTATGGCACCTGCTGCTGCCGATACTTTGGAACGCCATTTTGCAAACACGCACACGCAACCTGCGGATTACGATGCCATTTTCTCTGGCGACCTAGGTCAAATTGGCGAAGAAGCGTTGCGTGATTTGTTAAAAGAACGCGGTTACGATTTGGGACAAAAATATTATGACTGTGGCAAATTAATTTATGCCGAAGAACAAAAAGTCGATATGGGCGGTTCTGGCTGTGGTTGCAGCGCAGTTACTTTGAACGGATTTATATTGGATAAATTTAAACGCGGTGATTACCATAAAGTTCTATTTATGGCTACCGGTGCTCTTTTATCTCCCACAACTTGTTTTCAAGGGGAGAGTATTCCTGGTGTTGCTAATGCCGTTGTAATTGAGGAGGTAACAGAATGACATTCTTGTGGGCATTTATTATCGGCGGTTTCATTTGTATGATTGGTCAATTATTAATTTTAAAAACGAATTGGACCCCGGCGCGTATTTTAGTTTCCTTTGTTGTAATTGGTGCTTTGTTACAAGTTTGTACTTTGTTTGAACCCTTACAAAAATTTGCGGGTGCAGGTGTAACAACACCAATTACGGGTTTTGGTGCGGGCTTGGTCAAAGGTACTTTTGAAAACATCGATAAGTACGGCTTTTTAGGAATTTTTAGTGGCGGCTTGACCGCCATGTCAGCGGGCATTGCTGTCGCTATTGTTTCGGGGTTGGTAATTGGTATGATATTTAAGTCGCGTTCGAAATAATTGTGCCCGTTGTAATTAAAATTGCTGCTGCCGATGTTGCGTTTTGAATGACGCTTCGTACAACAGTTGCGGCGTCAATCACATCACAGTCTTCACTTTTAAAACGGTAATTACGGTTGATTTGGCGGTAGATTGCTGGTAGAGCGCGTTTCAAAATGCGTTCACCAATATCTTTGCTATTCAAATCTTTGGCAATTTTTAAATATGTAATGCCGCCACCGATTACTACACCATCACGCATCGCGTTAGTTGTTGCTGCCACGGCATCTTCGATGCGTAAGCGCTTTTCCATGGTTGCGGCTTCGGTTGGACAACCGACACTAATTAAGCCAGCTGTTGCCGTTAAGTTAGCGATGCGTTCTTTCAAACGCGTGCGGTGGTAATCATCTGTGGTTGCGGCAAGTTCATTTTTGAGCATTTCAATATGTGCAGCGAAAGTTGAACTTTTTTCATTGCTTAAAATTGTCATGTGTTCTGTATCAAAAATAATTTGACTGGCATGTCCTAAATGTTCCGGTGTTGCCTGTGGTAAGGTTAAGTCGTTTTGTGGTGAAATTAATGTTGCATTTGAAATCACAGCGCAATCTGCTGCGGCAGTTGAACGCACAGCAACAACTTGCAATCCGGCTTTGGCACGGTTTAATACTAATCCAGTAATCACTTCGTTGGCAAAATCGTCCGCCACTAAGAGTAGTGGGCTTTGTGTTTGTATTGCGTTTTCAAGCAATGGTAAAATTTCTTGAATTGATTTTATGGTGCCATCGGTTACCAGAATTTTGGCGTTATGTAAATTTTTTGTTTGCAAATATGGTGATGCAACTTTACCAGATAGTTTTACACCGTTGGTAAAAGTTAGTTGTGTCGTTCCTAGTTGGTTCATTTCTAATGAAATTAAACCATCGGGTCCGACACGCGATAGTGCTTTGGCAACTAAACTGCCGTCTTCTTCGTTGGCACAACTGTTGGTCGCGACACGGCGTAAATCTTCGTATTTGTGAATCTGTCGTACATATTGCGGTAATAAGTCTAATGCTTTGCGCGCTGCATTAAATAAAGCATCTTTCACTTTAATTGGCTGGTGTCCCCATGCAATAGCGCGGCGTGCTTGGTTTGTGATAGCTGTTGCCAATACAATTGCCGATGTTGTGCCGTCACCAGCTTCAGTGTTAGTTTTTAAGCTGGCTTGTTTGATGACATCTGCGCCCAAATTTTCGTGGCGGTCTGGGAGTGTGACTTCCTTAGCAATTGTTACGCCATCATTTGTGATAAGTGGACTGCCATTGTGACGGTCGATAATTACATTGCGTCCGTTGGGTCCGATAGTGATTTTAACAATGTCGTTAAGTTTGTTAACTCCACGGTAAATGGCTTTTTGTGCTTTATTCATAAATCACCCCAATAATGTCAAAGTTTTGAACTAAGTACAACTTTTCATTGTTATTAGCAATTTCAGCGCCTGCGTATTTGTTGATAATGATTTTATCTCCGATAGCTACTGGTGAAGCATTACCGACTTCTACCACGGTCATGATTTGGTGGCGCTCCGAATTGGTGGTAGGAATATAAATTCCACCTTGGCTGGTTCTTTCTGTGATTGGTTTACATAAAACCCGATCAAACAATGGTTTAATTTTCATTTTCTTTTCTCCTTGCCGTCAACATAACATGGAAAGTTTACGAACAATCATTTTACTGCCACCCAATTTTCGGTTATAATTGACCCAATGGACTATATGCAAATGGCAGAAGATTTAGCAAAGACTTCGCGATGCGGTCGTAATCATGTTGGTTGCGTCATGGTGCGTGATGGTAAAGTTTTGGTGTCCGCGGTTAATGGGCAGGTAGAAGGCGCTGCAAATTGTGCGGATATTGGTGGATGTTTACGCGAGATTCACAAAATTCCCAGCGGGACATCGGCTGGGTTTTGTTATGCTGTTTGTGCGGAAACGCGTTGTGTTTGCGAAGCGGCTCGTGATGGTATTGCTTTGCGTGGGGCAACGGTCTACTGTACGCATCGTCCATGTATTATTTGTATGAAAAATCTAGCAGTCATTGGTGTGGATACCATTTATTACAAACATGGATATCCCGATCAACACAGTGATGCAATTGCCCAATATGCGGGATTAAAGGTGGTGCAAGTTGGCTAAGGTTCCAGTAGTCGCATTGGTTGGTCGACCCAATGTTGGAAAATCGACATTGTTTAATACTATTTCGGAAAACGGCAAAAGTATTGTTGATGATATGCCGGGGGTAACTCGGGATCGCATTTATGCCGATTGCGAATGGGCAGGAAATAATTTTTCTTTGGTTGATACAGGTGGTGTTTCTTTTGAAGACGGTGCCTTTAATGCACACATCAAAGAACAGGTTGAGATTGCGGTCGGTATTGCCGATGTAGTTGTTTTTGTCGTTGATGGCATGGTAGGTGTAACCGGTGATGACATGAAAGTCGTAAAACTTTTACGCGGTTATGGTAAGCCCATGGTGTTGTGCGTAAATAAACTCGACAATCAAACATTGCGTGATAATACCTTGGCAGAATTTTACCGTTTGGGTGTTGGTGATCCGTTGCCTGTTTCTTGTGCACAAAAAACTGGGTTAGGAGATTTGTTGGATTGTATCGTTCAAAAATTGCGCATTAAAAATTTATTGCGTCCGCAACCTGCTAAAGATGTAAAGCGTATTGCAATTATTGGGCGTCCCAATGCTGGTAAAAGTTCTTTAGTTAATGCGTTGTTAGGTGAGAAGCGTGTTATGGTTAGTGATATTGCCGGAACAACGCGTGACGCCGTTGATAGCCCGTTTAACTATTGTGGTAAACCTTACATTTTAACGGATACGGCTGGTATTCGCCGCAAACGCAGTGTTGAAGTTGAAACTGTCGAATATTATAGTGTCTTACGAGCAATTCACTGTATTAAAAATAGTGATGTCGTTTTATTGGTTGTTGATGCAACCCAAGGTTTGACCGAACAAGATGTGCGCTTGGCTGGCTATATTCATGAAGCAGGACGCCCATCAGTTATTGTTATTAACAAATGGGATATTGTTACTAAAGATAGTTATACTCAGTTGGAGTTTGAAAAGAAATTGGCAGCAGACTTGGCTTTTATGCCATACTTCCAATCCATCTATATTTCCGCTCTGACGGGCCAAAGAATCGGAGAAGTTATGTCGACTGTAGAGCGCGTCTTAGCAAATACCGAAAAGCGAATTACTACCGGGCAGTTAAATGATTTAATTTTAGATGCTGTTGCGATGACTCCGCCTCCATTCAAGGCGGGGCAACGGCCTAAGTTTTTGTACGCTACCCAAATCACTGTTGCGCCGCCGACATTTGCTTTGTTTGTCAATAATAAAAATATTGTGGGCAGAACCTATTTGCGTTATCTTGAAAATACTTTGCGTAAATCAGTTGACTTCTCAGGAACACCTGTGCGATTGTTATTGCGTAATCGGGAGAAAGAATAATGTTTTGGTGGCTATTTTTGCTTTGTCCTTTAGCGTACTGTATTGGTGGTTTTAATATTGCAAAAACAGTCGCTAAACTGCGTCATGTGGATTTGTCTAAAATCGGGTCGGGAAATGCTGGGGCAACTAATGTGGGCCGTGCGATGGGTTTCAAATGGTTCATTTTTGTTACCTTGTTAGAAGGTTTGAAATGTGCCAGTGTCGCACTCATCGGATATTTTTTTGTAAGTTTTTATCGTGGTGAATTTACTTGGTATCAAAATTCTCATTACATTGTAATTTTGGCTATGGGGTTGAGTGCAATCTTTGGTTCAATTTTCCCTGTTTGGTATCGTTTTAAAGGTGGGAAAGGTTTAGCTACCACGATTGGTTTGGCATTTGTTTTAAACCCATTAGTAATGGTTGTTGTCATGGCGATTTATATTCCGTTGTTAGCTATTACTCGCATTATGTCTATGTCAACAATTTTGGGTGTCACTACTTGGGCAATATTGTCAATGATTTTTGACGCGCCGCAAATTCTTCCCGTTATTATTTTGTATTGTGCTTGTGTCGCTTTGATTTTGTTTTCGCATCGTCAAAATATTGTGCGATTGCTAACTGGTAAGGAACATAAGTTTTTGTTGAAGAAAAAAAGCAGCAGCGAAGATGTACACAATTCATAAATAAAAAAATTAAAGTTATAACTGGTTGGGGTTATTCATAAGCATGACTATGAATAATCAAGTTTTTGAAAACATTGCGACACGCACAAATGGCGACATTTATTTGGGAGTAGTGGGGCCTGTCCGTTGTGGCAAGTCAACTTTTATCACCAAGTTCATGCAACAGTTGGCGATTCCAAATATCGAAAACAATTACGAAAAGCAACGCGTCATTGATGAATTACCGCAAGCGGCAGACGGAACTACGGTTATGACAACGCAGCCAAAATTTGTGCCGAGCCGTGCTGTAAATATTAAAATTGGCGATGCGAGCATGCGTGTGCGCTTGATTGACTGTGTTGGTTATATGATTGATGGCGTTGGCGGTATGGAAGAAAATGGACATATCCGTAATGTTAAAACTCCATGGAGTGATACCGAAATTCCTTTTGACCAAGCGGCAGAGATTGGTACACGCAAAGTTATTGTTGACCATAGTACAATTGCACTAGTTGTAACTACCGACGGAACTATTACTGATTTGCCGCGCGAAAATTATGTTGATGCGGAAGCCAAAGTTATTTTTGAATTAAAGCAATATGGCAAACCGTTTGTTGTGGTTGTAAACAGTAAAGAACCGAACAGCGAAAAGTGCCGTGCGGTTTGTGCTGAAATTCAAGAAAAGTTTGGGGTTCAAGTTTTGGGCATGGATTTTGAAAAAATGGGTACAGATGAGATTACTGCAATTTTTGATGGTGTTTTGGCAGAATTTCCAGTAACTGGATTTAAAGTTAAAATGCCAAAATGGTTGCAAGTCATGCCGGCTCAACATCCAGTGATTGTCGATGCAGTCGAAAAACTGCGCCGTTACACAAAAACAATTCGGCGCATAGCAGATAACAATCCTGCTACTGTATGTGCGGATAGTCCCTATTTCAATGCTTTGGAGACCAGCGAAATAGATGTTGCAACCGGAACCATTATTTTTAATTTAGAACCAAAAAGCGATCTGTATTTTAAATTAATTTCGCAAGAAAGTGGTTTGAATATTGAAAACGAACAACATTTAATGGCATATATTCAAAAAGCTGCCGGTAAAGCCAAGGAATACGACAAATTAAAAAGCGCAATTGATGATGCAGAAACTAAGGGCTATGGAGTAGTGGTACCGACTTTGGATAGTTACAGATTAGACACACCGCGTTTATATAAGCATGGACGCAATTATGGCTTGAAATTACGCGCTACTGCTCCCAGTTTGCATATTATTAAAGTCGATGTTGGTACAGAAGTTACCCCAACAATTGGCACGCAAGAACAATCCAAAGAAATGTTGGCGTTTTTGGAGCGTGAATATCAGACAAACAAAGAAGCTGTATGGCAAACGCCTATCTTTGGTAAGTCCTTAGATGAAATCATGCAAGAAGGTGTTGGCGCAAAAATTGCTAATATGCCTGCTAATGCAATGCGACAAATGAAACGAACCATTGGTAAAGTGGTCAACAACGGTAAGGGTGGCATTATTTGTATCTTGCTTTAGTCACACATTTGCTTTGCTCTGCATATAGAGTGTGATATGATTTTTGAAAATTTCATCACTTTTTTAAGCAAAGTACTGTTTTTTTCTGGGCTAGTTAACGATAAAAATTCTTTCCCTAAACCGCTTTCAAAGCAAGATGAATTAGCTTACTTCCAAAAATTTTGGCAGGGCGATATGCAAGCAAAAGATATTTTAATCCGCCATAATTTGCGGTTGGTTGCTCATGTTGTGAAAAAATATAATGGAGCTGCCGAAGCCGATGATTTGATTTCGTGCGGAACCATTGGTTTAATTAAAGCCATTAATTCTTTTAAAGCTGATAAGGGCACGCAAATTTCAACTTATGCTTCGCGCTGTATTGAAAACGAAGTTTTGATGTTCTTGCGTGTATCCAAAAAACATCAACAAGTTGGTTCTTTGAACGAAAGCTTGGGCGATGACCATGATGGCAATGAAATATCTCTGGTTGACATTATCACTGAAGACCGTGAACAACCCGCAGTTGATGAAGCAATGCAAAAACATTTAATGCGTAAACTTGTAGCGGCACTACGCGAACGATTAAACGAGCGTGAATTTAAAATTATTGCACTTCGTTATGGATTGAATGATCATGTTGCTTTACCTCAGCGTGAAGTTGCTAAACATTTAAACATTAGCCGCAGTTACATTTCTCGTATCGAAAAACATGCGCTGGAACTTGCGCAAGAAGTGGTGCGGCAGCCGGCTTTTCGTGATTTTCGGTAAGTCAAAAGTATTCCCATAATTTGTGTGGCAGTTACTCCGCGTAACTGCTTTTTTGTGTGTTATGGTTTAAAGATCTTCGTTATCATCGTTCCAAGCATCCCATGCTGGAAAAGTTGCCTTTGGGTGAGTTGGACTGCGTGCTTTGCCGTTTCTTTGTGTTGATGGCCGTTGGTGGTGCGCTTTGGGTACCAGAGGTAGTTTTAATGGAAAGATTGCCAACAAAATCAAGATAGTCATACTGGCTAGAGATGCAAGCAAGCAAACATAAAAGTACATGGGATACATGGCATTATGATAACGGATTAAGTGGAGAGAATTATGGAAAATGATGTCATTAATCTAAAAAGTTTGTCGTCAGATACTCCTTTCGTTCAATACAATGACTGGACAAATTTATCAATTAAACAGCAGGTGCGTACCGTTGGACAAACAACTGGTGTGAATGTTAAAACAGTGCCTCGGCAACATAAAAAGCAATTGGCCTTCCATCAATCACTTGCGAAATGTCGTTTTGTCTTTGGTGGTAATCGTACTGGAAAAAGCGTGTGTGGTGCGATTGAAACAATTTGGTATGCGACAGGTTTACATCCCTTTGTTAAAGTCGAACATGCATGTGATGGCTGGGTGGTTAGCTTAACGCGTCAAGTGCAGCGTGATGTTGCGCAAGCTAAAATTTTACAATACTTGCCACCTGAATGGATTGTTAAAACTGTGATGGTTTCGGGGAGCTCATTCTCACCAGCACATGGTGTTATTGATTTTATTTTAGTCCGTAACATTTTTGGAACCGTTAGTAAAATTGGATTTCGTAATTGTGAGCAAGGGCGTGAACGATTTCAAGGCGTTTCTTTGGATTATGTGTGGTTTGATGAAGAGCCACCCGCTGATATTTATGACGAATGCTTATTGCGGTTGTTGGACCGATGTGGAATTCACTGGGTGACAATGACACCATTGAAAGGACGAAGTTGGGTTTATGACCGCATTTATCTGCGGCAAGAGCGGTTGCCCGAGCTTGCTTGCTTTTGGATGAGTTGGGATGATAACCCTTATTTAACGCAAGAAGAAAAACAATTCTTAATTGCAAACTTACCGCCGGATATTTTAGAAAGTCGTCAGCATGGACGCTTTGTTGCGGCAGAAGGTTTAGTCTTTCCTAATTTTGATGTTGCGAATATTTTAGAGCCTGTTGTGCTGCCTGAACCTGATGCGTATTATATCGCGATTGACCCTGGTTATCGCAATCCGACTGGCGTATTGTGGGTGGTTGGCGTAGGTGAAAATTTATATGTGATAAGCGATTATGAAGTCGCTGGTTTAACTGTGGAAGACCACAGTCGTGCTATCTTACAGCGCACGCGGGATTTAGGCTGGGACTTAAAAAAAGTGCGCGTCTTAATTGATAGTGCAGCCAATCAAAAAACTTCAGCTTGTGAAGTTTCGACCGCTATGCAGTATCGTAACTTTGGTTTACTGGTGGATACCAATGTCAATAAGAACTTGGCACAAGGATTGTTAGAAATGAAGGCTTGTTTTGGTAATGCCGATGGCAAGCGGAGTTTATTTGTGTTTAAAAACTGCGTGCATTTAATCAGCGAATTGCGAGGTTATTATTGGGGAGATGGCGAACAACCGCAAAAAGTGAACGACCATACAATTGATGCGTTGCGTTATGTTGTCATGGATTGGCGGCGCACAGCTCATGAGCAAGCCGTTAGCTTAAACACATTGGGACAAGCCAAAAAAAATTTAATCAAAAGGATGGCAGGAAAACGATATTTGTCGAAAAAGTTGTGATTTAATACTGGCGTGGAGGAGTCATGCAAACTAAACAAAGTAGAAAACAAATCATTGATAGCATCATTAATGATTTCGAAACACGCAAAGAAGCACGCATTAGTTTAGAAAACAAATGGAAGAACAATTTAAATTTTTACAACGGAGATCAACATGTGGATATTTACAAGCAGTATTACTGGCAATCGACCGAAAGTTTTAATCATGTTGGGCCTTTGGTAGAAAACCGCTTGTCAATCTTGGCCGAAGTACAACCCGAAGTACAAGATGAACTTGTGCGTTCTGTTTTTGAAAAACTACGCTTCAAGCGTTTGATTGAGGAAGGTAATTTTTGGCAGGAAGTTACAGGTTCAGTCTTTTACAAAGTTACCAAAGTTGACAATCAACCCATGATTAGCGTTTGTTCACCATTTGAAATTTATCCTGACAAATTAGATGTTTCAAACATGGCGGAAATTGGTTCCATTATTCACGCTAAAAAAGTGAACGATGAGTTAGTGATTGAAAAGTGGAGTCGCAATCATTTAACAATCGTGCGCGAAAATGCCTTGGTTTACGACGGCGAACTGCCTTATCCATTCCCGTTTGTGCGTGGAACTAGTGAATTAGTGGCAGGGCAATTCTTTGGGAAATCGGTTGTGGATCGTGTAATTCCGGTGCAACGCGCTTATAACGCAATTAAAAATCGCCGCGCCGAATTTATGAGCCGTATGGCCTGTGGAGTAGTTGCAGTTGAAGACGGTAGTGTTGATGTTGATAGCTTGGAAATTGATGGTTTATGTCCAGGGAAAATTATTGTCTATCAACAAGGTTATCGTGAGCCTAAATTTATGGAAGCGGGTTCAATCCCAGATGAATTAACTAAAGAAGAAGACCGTTTATTAGCCGAATTTAACACGGTTAGCTGTGGCGGCGATTTGTTGACAAGTATGGCTGGTCGTGCTTTGGTCGGCGAAGGTACTTTGAATATTTATAATGAACTGGCTAAACGACAATTACGCCGTCCGATTCAAAGTATTGAAGATGTTTACGAACAAGTTGGACAAAAAATTCTTGCAATCTTGGGAGTTGAGAATGGAAGCTCAAAATGAAGTTATAACCGAAGAAACTACACAAGCTGTAACTTTGGAACAAGCGGAGATACAACCCACTGTGGACATCAATGCACTCCAAAAATCTTACAGTGAATTGCAAAGTGCATTCACTAAAAAGGCACAAGCATACAAAGAACTGGAACAGAAAATAAACTCCATGCCCAGCCGGGAGGATATAATTCGGGAGTATTTATTACAAAACAACAGCGTTCCGGTACCTACGGTGTTGACCAGTTCTTCGTCTGCTTTTGACTTCGCCAAAGAAAAGAAGCCAACTACTTTGGTACAAGCTGATCGGTTGGCTTGTGAATATTTCAAAAAAGGAGTCTCAAAATGATTACAATTGCAACAGCAGAAAATGCGTTAAAAAATATCTATTTAGATACGGTCATTAACGACATTAATAAAAAAACAAACCCATTTTTGACAATGGTTGAAGAAAACACCCGTATTGCGAGCGGTAAGGATGCTAAGTTCAGTATCCGCTATGGCCAAGCTTCAGTTGGTGTTGGTACAGAGACTGGTGATTTACCAGTTGGTGAAAATGAAAAATCAATCGAATTATCTGTTCCTTTGAAAAACTTATATGGAACTTTCCAAATTAGTGACAAAGCATTAAAAGCTGCGTCTTTGGATCCAAATGCCTTTGCTTCTTTGCTTGGTGGTGAAATGCAAAACTTGGTATCTGCAGCACAAAATAATTTAACCACTATGTTATATGGTAATGGTTTAAAGTTATTGGCTGTTTTTGATAAAGATGCATTCTATGGTAGTGAACGCAAAATGATTAAAGTTGGAGCTAAATATATTCAAAACTTTACCAACGATATGGAATTATTAGTTCTTGACAATGCTGG
>JAFYKU010000075.1 GCA_017537405.1 Clostridia bacterium | reverse complement strand
AGTTCCCATGATCATTTGGTTTAGCATCAGCTTCCGCCTAAATCAATTAAAAACCGTACTCATCGATTTTTTATTTATGCTTATCGGCTTTACTCTTATCACGACACCAGTTCTTATTTTTTATGCAGTACACAACGCAATTGACAATTTGTTGTATGTTTATTTTTTCATCAACATTACCGCCTATACAAATAGCCCACTCGAAACACTTTATATGCCTAAGCTCTTTTTTGAACTTGGCACCGCTCTATTACTTTTTATTATCTGGGGCGTGATGCGTTTCGCTCTTCAAAAAAACAAAACCGGCACCACCATAGCTTTATTATTGGCATTCGTTGTACATTTTTGTTTTATCACTTTTTCATGCACATGGTGTACACCTTATCATTATGCACAACTAATACCGTATTCAATTTTCGGTATAATCAATTTTATAAACATTCTTAAGTCCACGATACCTTATTTTAAAAAACTTACAATCACAGCCATTACACTTTTCTGTATAATATTAATCTTACCATTATTCTCTCTTTGTTCTGGATGGAATCGTAATAAAAATGAATATTCCGCCTTAATGATTGCAGAAATCATTAACCATTATGAACTAAACACACAAACCAAAGTCACATTATTTTGTTACAAAATAATCGACATCGGCGTTTATAATTCAACAAACATTATTCCTAACAATTATTTTTTTGTCCTAAATAATTTCTCCACACAGCGTTTTCCAGAAATGTATCAAGCTATCCAAAACAACATTCAAAATCAAACCAGCGATTTTGTTATCACAACCTTAAACACTTGGAATTCAGAACAAGACCTCCTTTCTCAATACTATCAACCTTACATCGGGGAGATATCAGACACATATATCTTTTCTTACCCTGATTATCAAAACATTGTTCTCCTGCTCAGAAAAGATCTAATTTCATAAAAACTTGACGCGCATGACTGATTCTTTTATACTCAAAACATGGAACAAAAGACACCCGTTTTATATCTTGTTGTACCTTGTTACAACGAAGAGCCCGTCATTATGGACTCTGCCGAAAAATTAAAAACCAAAATGAACGATTTGATTTCATCTGGTAAAATTGCGCACGAAAGCCGCATATTATTTGTCGATGACGGCTCTAAAGATAAAACCTATGCTTTAATTACCGAGCTTCACAATACCAACGAATTGTTTAGCGGCGTTAAACTGGCGCACAACCGCGGACATCAAAATGCTTTAGTTGCTGGACTAAGCGTGGCTCATGAAAAATCCGATATCACAATAACTATTGATGCAGACTTGCAAGACGACATCAATGCTATCGATAAAATGATCGATGAATACAAAAATGGCGCAGATATTGTTTATGGCGTTCGTTCTGCACGCAAAAAAGACACAGCATTTAAACGCTTAACCGCACAAGGATTTTATAAATTGATGAAGAAAATGGGCGTTGAAATTATTTATGACCACGCCGATTTCCGTTTAATGAGCAAAACAGCATTAACTGCTTTTTTCCAATACCAAGAATCTAATTTATTTCTTCGCGGCATCGTCCCCCAAATTGGATTAAAAACCGCTACCGTTCCATACCAACGAGCAGAGCGCTTAGCTGGTGAAAGTAAATATCCTTTACCCAAAATGATTGCCTTTGCCCTTGATGGTATTACCTCCTGCAGTTCCAAACCATTGACTATGATTTTTTGGCTGGGTTTCTGGTTGCAAATTTTAAGTTTTACAGCACTCACAACCACCGTTGTTCTTATGTTTACAATCAACTTACATTTCATGGGGGTATTAATTTCCGCCATGGCTTGGTTTACCAGCCTCATCTTGCTCGCCTTAGGTATTGTCGGTTTTTACTTAGGCAAAACCTATATTGAGACTAAACGCCGACCACGCTTCATTATTGAAGAAATTCTTAATAAATAAATCAGTTTTTGATTTTAAGCAATAAATTATGCAGTGCTCTTCCACGATGGGACACTGCATTTTTTTCATCTTTACTTACCATCGAAAAAGCTTTACCCAAATCATCACTAATGAACAAGCAATCATATCCAAAGCCGTTATTGCCGCCCTGTTCTTCTGTTGCTATTGTCCCGTATGTTTTACCCTCTGCAGTATATTCGCGCCCGTCTGGCCAAACCAAAGCCATAGCGCAAGTAAAATGAGCAGCACGATTAGTTTGTCCTTCCAAATTTTTCAACAGTAACTGGCGATTTGCTGCCGTACCATTCCCTGAATAACGCGCCGAATAAATACCTGGTTCTCCATTTAACGCATCGACACATAAACCACTGTCATCCCCCAATGCCGCCATCCCTGTAGCCGCACAAACAACGCGAGCCTTTTCTAAAGCGTTCTCTATAAATGTGGAACCATTCTCTTCGACATCATCAAGAAAACCAGCATCCGCCGCACTCACAACCTCATAATCCGCCAAAATTTCACGCATCTCGCGTAATTTACCCATGCTAGTCGTTGCCGCAACAATCTTTGTTTTATTTTGCACTTGTAAATCCCCCACTACTATTGTTCATATTCTAACACAAACTCAAACACTCAACAAATAATTTTACTCTCAAGCATAAATTTTTAATCAAGACGATTCCAAAAGAAAAACGGCTTTCGCCGTTTTTTTCATATACCATTCTAATTAAATTAAGAGTGGTGATCCGCCCGAGACTCGAACTCGGGACAACATCATTAAAAGTGATGTGCTCTACCAACTGAGCTAGCGGACCAAACTATTTGTAGTCTAACACAGATTAAAACAGTCTGTCAACTTATTCATTGCGATTATTTGTCATAAAACTACAAATTAATCTTTCATAGTCAAAGGATTTAAAACATTCGCAATTTTACGACGCAAGTCACCAATGTCACAATTATCCGTATATTGATAATCTAAAACAGGTATACCACTGTTCCGTAAAATTTCTTTCGAAACATTCTTAATCTTATTAACGCGATCTAAATTAACAATCGACATATCGAACAAATCTATCACTAAAATTGGCATCCATGATGGCGTAAATATAACATAATCAGCATATTGCCCTGCCATCTTCAAATTAGCGCGTTTAGATGGCTCAAATAACTTTTCAATTGGAACATTCACATAAATAATATATTTTTCTGGCAATGCTTGCTTCAACGCTTGATAAAAAGTTTGCAAAATTGATTCGAAATACGGCACAACTGGTGCGCTTTTTGGCAACACACAAGTTTGCTTTATCTCACACTTACTTTTATCCGCTTTGCGTGAATTCAAAAACCAAATATAAATGCCAGCCACCAAAACGATAGCTAGCATTGGCAAAACAAATTTAACGATAAATTCCATATTAATTATTTAGCTTCTGCATCTGCTGGCTTCTCTGTTTTTGGGGCAGCAGTTTTTGCAGCAGTTGTTTTCGCAGCAGTTGTTTTCGCAGCAGGCTTTGCGGTTTTTGCTGCAGGTTTTTTTGTAGCCGCTTTTGCTTTGTTAGCTGTAATTAAGGCAACTTTTTCTTCTTCAGTAAGAACTTGTTTTTTCTTGTCGTTAACCTTGATTTTTTCTTTAACTTTAACACCAGCTTTACCGCTCAAATCGCGAATATAGTACAATTTTGCACGGCGAACTTTACCTTCGCGAACAACTTCAATTTTATCAATACGCGGTGAATATACCGGGAAGGTACGCTCTACACCAACACCGAAGCTAATTTTACGCACGGTGAAGGTTTCACGAATACCGCCATTTTTACGAGCGATAACTAATCCTTCAAAAACTTGGACACGCTCTTTGTTACCTTCAACAATTTTAAAATAAACTTTTACTGTATCACCAACCGTAAATGGAGTGATTTCCTTAGTTTGATTTTCCTTCTCAATGAGTTCTACTAAATTCATAACTTACAGTATATACACCTTTTTATAATTTTGCAAGAGTTTTATTGCGAATTAAATTTGTGCTGCAGCGAACGAACAAAGCGCCCCACGATAAACAACTTCGCCCTTTCCACTATGATACACTTTCAATAACTCCATCGGACGCACCACCCTTCCAAATTCTCCAGGTTCTATAATCCCAAAACGCTCTAATATATAATTAACAAATTCCGAACAATAAAATCGTTTTGATTTTTGCGAATGAATACGGACCCGCCATTTTGATAAAAATAAGCCTAAATAGTTATACTTGTATTTCTTCCTTTCAGTATACATATCTTCAATGTATTTGACAATTTTATTATATTTTTCATCGTCTACTTCAATACGCATAACCAAACTATCCGCATGACGGAAACGACGCATAGTACCATATTGCACAGATTCCTTCACAAAACCGCCAATCAAAGGATTATACGCCCACAATCTCCCAAATGAATACATCGTCTGCAATTTATCATCAAAAGAGATCGAAGCATGCGTAAAATTATCGCCTGTCGCCTTACTAATAATCTTAGATAAGAAAGTTCCTGTCCGACACAAAACCACATAAAAATGTTTCATATTCTATTTTTAGTTTAGTTCCTAAGATAAAATAACATAACGCTTTAATTGACGCCACTAAAATTTTATGATACTTTATAGAAGTGAGGGCCGCTAGCTCAGTTGGTAGAGCAAAAGACTCTTAATCTTTCGGTCCAGGGTTCGAGCCCCTGGCGGCTCACCAATCCAACTTTTTCAAATTTAAAATTGAAAATTTACAATAAAACCGATTCTCACAATTACAAAAACTTACGGAGTATCTTTTTTAATTTTTGTTTAAATCCTCAATATCCATTATGGTATCATGCGGAATTGGTTTCCATTCAACTTTTTTAAACACAGCAAAATACATTGACCAGCGTCCAATGACATCAAAAAATGGAAACATAAAAGCATTAAACAATGTTTTAAAAAAGGGAAGTTTTCCAATTTTTTTGCGATACACAATTAAAACTGGAATTACATAAATAAAAATTTGTGATAACCAACTAATAAAACGCGAAACAATCCAACCCATAACAAATGCCAAAAACCATCCACAAAAATTTGAAGTTAATATAGCAATTATAATTTCCATTGTTAAAACAATTAAACTACGACAAACACTTTCAATTGCCTTAGGGAAATTTAACCAAAAACAATCATACGCAATACAAAAATTCTTTTTTGGATTAATCATATTACACATTAATTTAGGACAATTTTCTATTGCCGATTGCAAATGCCCTTTGGCCCACCGCAATCGTTGTCTTAAAGCTATTTTTAATTTATATGGTTGTTCATCATAAAATACAGCCTCATCACAATATGATATTTTATAATTTTGAATCACTGCATCAGTACAAAAACTTCTATCTTCCGTTAAAGAAGTATAAATCCAACCGTTTCGTACTAATTCATTACTAAACAAAAAACCAGTTCCCTGAATTCTACATGCTTGTTTTAAAACACTTTTTCCCCGATTTTCTCCCAAACAAGTTCTCAGCCAATGCGTTGCATAACTAAAAGAAATCCAATTTTGGTTCATATTTTTCGATAGCCGACAAGATGTAATAATTTTGTTACCTGCATCAAATGCCTCATTCATTTTTGTTACATAATTTCTACTTAAAACATTATCAGCATCAAAAACAAAATAACCATCAAAGGACTTTACCCCTCCTCCGGCTTCGTAGTCATTTTTAATTTGTTCAAACAAATACCTAAGTGCAAAACCTTTGGTTCTTTCATTTGTATTATTATGCTCGTAAACAACAACATTTAAGCCATTATCATAACTTCGTGCAATCTGTGCCGTCTCATCTGTGCAATTATCAGCTACCACAAACACCGTAATTTTTTCCAAAGGATAATCTTGATTAGCAATACTATCTAACAAATTTTTAATTACCTTACTTTCATTGCGTGCAGGAATACAAAATGCATAATTATGTTTATTTTTAGTAGGTTTAAACTTTCTATACTTAAATATGCCAATCAAATAAAAGCACACTTTATAACAGCATAAAATGGCTATAATAATCCCTATAAAATTACATATCTGTATAATAATCGACATCTCTACCATTAATTAAAAAACTTTATCCTTCGCAACTTTTTTCAATAATCGATTAATTCTCCAACGATAACCACGCGCAGTCATTTCTTCGATTGGACGATATAATGGCGAATTAAAATATGTTGCAAAAACTTTACCCGCCATGCTCAAGCGTTTTTCATTCCCCCATGTCCCCTCATAATAATGAATTGTATGTGTATTCGGCAAAATGACTTTCTTGCGCGTAATGTAATGAATTGGATAAAACCATTCCTTAGAATAAATTCCAATACCATTGTCCAATAATTTTGTTTTACCACGAGCACGAATATGATATTTATTTGCCAACACAGCCGACCACATGTGTACCGACAAACGGTTCGTAATTTTCAACGAATATTTAGATGAACACAAATCTACTAAAGCTTTGAAAACAGGATGACCTGGGATACCACCAATAATTGCCGTATTGACCCAAAATTTACATTCGTATCCCATGAATAGTTCATGCTGCATAAATCGGTCTAAAGGTTTTAAAATCTCGACGTCGGTATCTAAATAAATTCCACCCTGCTCGTTTAAAATATGAACACGCATCATGTCCGAAGCCAAAGCATAATTTTTCTGCGCCAAAGCTTTTTCAATTAACGGACTTTTGCTTAAATCAAAATTATTTTCATTCCACTCGATAATCTCAAAATCCGGGCAATACTTACGCCAAGTCGCCATACAAGCTTGCATTTTTGGAGTTAATGGATTACCACCTAACCAAATATAATGCAATTTCTTTGGAATTTTAAATTCATAGCTGCGTTTTTGAATTGTCTCCAGCAAGTTTTCTTCACGCATAGATAAATCTTTGGCAACCCCGGCTAACATTTTAATTTTACCGGCACCCAAATCTTCATCTGACGCTTCTTCACGCATTTTCAAAAGCATTTCATAGACAGGGGTATTTTCTGCATGCTTCCAAAATAATTCCCCGTATAACACATTACGCTGCATCCATGGCTTACCCGAAACATTAAAATGGACTAGTTTTAAATCTTCTAGTTTTTGTTTACTACCAGGAATTGGCATTTTATTCCACTCCGCCGGCAATAATACAGCTTTACCATAACAGAGTAAATTGTAATAATCTTGATCAGGACAAATTTCCAATTTAAAACTATTCGCTGTTTCAAAAAAGCTTTTAATGAAATTTATTTCACGCATTTTTTGACAGTTCATCAACAATACGCCACTGTTAAAATAACATGGCTTATCCAACCCCAAACCTAAGAAATTTTTTGCATAGTCAATGAAAACAGGAATATTATTTACAATTTCACATAAAACGCCAGCAATATAATTATCACCAAGTTCAGTTTCATAGAATTCACGCACATCAGCATTCAATACGACATCGGCATCTAAATAAACAACTTTGTCATATTGTGGGAATAATTCCGGAATAAATACGCGATAATAAATCGCATTGGAACCATAATATTTGTAATGCATCGTTTCTGCATACTGTTTTAATTTTTCACCAATAAAAGTAAAATCAATTTTTACATTTTCTGTTTCCATTGATTTAAAACTTTTTTTGTATTCTTCGGTCAAATCCTCATACATAATATGAATGCGATATTTATAGTCAGGTGTAGCATTAGCAATAATCGAACGAATTGTTACATGCAACATTGGAGCATACCGATTATCAATGGCAAAAACCACAGGAATAACATTGCTATCTTTTGTATTCATAAAACTATGATAACACACTTTCACAATTTACAATAGCTTTTTTAAATCTTTTTAAGAATATGAGTATCAACAAAAAAAAACACAACCTTTCGAGTGCAAATTTCCTCATATGGGACTAGATGTACCGCAAAAAAACGATATATTTAGATTTTTAATATCCACAGTTATAATTAATTATTTTATTATATTTGATAAAATCATTGGGTCTTGAATTTTATCATCTTGGGCAAATAACAGAACTTTTGAAATTACTTCCGCAGTTTTTGGGTCATCATCAATAAATGGCAAGAAAACTTTACCACGCTGTTGTGAATGAACCGGTAAAACCGGAATCATAGACCCGCCTATTTGATGCACAACACCACTTCCCAAGTGCACAGAATATTCTGCAAACTTACCATCAATTATGGCGTATTGACCTTCAATTTTAACATTATCAACCCGGAACAAAGGCAAAACAAAAGACAGGATTGCTGCACGCATTTCAATTGTCGAATGACTAGTTTCTGGATCCACACCACCCGCGTGCGCCACACTCACTGCTAAATCCACATCACGCATAACTTCTGAGAAAATCACACCCGGCACATCAGAAATTTTAATTGATTTCCCAGTTTTACGGTCATAAAAACATAGCGTTTCTAAAATTGGACATTCGATATCCGATGGCGAAAACCAATCAGCTAATGCATAGATTTTTGCAATGATATTTTCTTTGTAATAAATTTTTTGCAAACCATCATACACATCTGCAACCCAACGCCGCATTTTCAAAGTAGCAACTGTTTTTGCCGGTTGAATTTGATTTCCTGCATAACGCCGTGACATTTGTAAGTTTTTTTCTTCCTCAGTCATTACATATAATTCACGGAAAACTTGCCTAAATGGTTGAACAATTTGTTGGTCAAATAAATACTTTTGATAATCACGCCAACATCCTTGTGTATATAACATGAATGGATGTGCAATTTTTACTTCATCTTTTGCATTAAGTTTCTGGACTTTATCAGTATAATCACTTAAACCTTTTTCATGAATAAAGCCAACATTATCGCCACTCACAAAAACTAAATTTTTTAACATTGGATAAACAACAGGATGTGTAAACAAAGCGGTTAATTCTTCAAAAGTAAAAACTGTTTCATCTTCCATTGCTTGTTCCAGCATTGTCCGTGTTCGGCGATATTGTTCTGTCAAAGTCTTTGTAAACGCCGTCATTTGCACAATAGACTCATGTTTCTTTAATGCGGCCGGAATATTATTTAATCGCTTACCATCCTTCATACAGACCAAAGATGCCTTACCATTATCGTCCAAAATGATTTTTATCGATACACCTTCAATCATTTGTTCTTTAAACAAAGCTTGATTATCATCGATAACCTTGACTTCCATACGCAAAGTTAAACGCATCGTATCTGCATAACCTGCATTAACCGCTAAATTAGTTAAAGCCATTTCTGCGGCCTTACTTTCACTCAGAGCACGCTGCGAGCCAAACTGTTTACTTTCTTTGCGAAATTTTTGAATATATAAATATCGCTGACACAAGTCATCATCACTTTGCAAAGGAATAATCGCGTAAGCCATTAATAAATCTTTGTTGCGTTTTTCAATTATTTTTTGTTTTGTTTCTCCTATATCTATTCTACCCAAAGCCGCATCTGCATATTTTCTAGCACGCGTATGTTTAATACCATTGGTTATATACTTAGCTGCATCATAAAACATATCAAATTCTTTTGGACTAACCGCTTGATACGCAGAGCGAAACAAATCCACATCAAACGCACCTAAATTTAAATCATCAACAGTTAATGGAGTATGTTTTGCAATAATTGCTTTGCGTCTATCGTCAAAACTTTCATCCATGTGTGCGATAAAATAATAACATACTGTTTCGAAATCTTTTATTCCTAAATATTCGCCAACCAACGGTATCCAATCTGGAGCAAACAATGCAGCTTCAATTAAGCGCTGAGTGGTCAATTGTTTACCTTGCAGAGCCACACTCAAAGTATCTACCGTATCATTTTTGCCTGGCACACATACAGAAAGTAAATGTGCTAATGTTTTCTTGCGATTATCACAAACACTATAATCCGTCCGCGCAAAATTATCATTGCCCATTGCAAATAAAATATCTGTAAAATATTTTACCCCATAAATGCGTACAATGTGTGTAATTGAAGACGAATATTGTCTAGCACTATCACCACGCCGTAATTCATCTTCCACCAAAACTGGAATAATTTTTTGATAGATTTGAAATACAAATTCAATAATTTTTGCATCGTCTTCCGTTGGATCTTTTTTATTCAAAAAAGCTTTTACCGTATTATTGATGTAAGCACCATAATACCGTCCATATCTAACATTTTGTTGGATACATTCAAAATGTCTCACCGTAACCGACGAAATCAAATGTAATGTTTCAGATAAATTTTCTGGACGACATAAATATTCCATCAGTTGCGCTTCGCTAATTACACCATAATAGGCTGCATACAAATAGGAATTTACATCAGCACCGAAATAACCAGGACCATTCCAAACATTCCCAGTGCCTTGCATTTTTTGAGTTAAATAGTTGTAATTATTATCCACCCAATCTGGGTCTTTAACTCTCTCTTGTTCCAATAATTTATCTAAAGCAGTCACACAGCGTTGTTTACAAACTACAGCGAGCGGAAACATATTCTGATATTCCTTCTTATTTGAAGCAATTAACCAATTGTAAATAATATAGAGTTGTGAGCATGCTAAAATATGCGCTCTTCCCAACTCTTTTATATGACTATTCTTGTTAATATCACAATCAACCATAACCGAATCTTCTGGCAAGCAATAAGCAAACCAATAAGCAAAAGCTATCGCCAAACTTTTCTTATCTGGTATCACACCAAGCACTAAAGAATCCAAGATCATTTTCATAACGATGTCGTATGGTAATTCCCGTCCACTTTCGAAACCGCTTCCGAAAAGAATATGAATGATGGGTGCACAGTTTTTACTAAAATAACTTTGTTTGCGACTGGCATAAAACAAAATCCAAGCCCGCATCAACCGAGCATTCGTTATTTGATTTTCCTTTAGCCATTCACGCCATACATCTAATAATGGTAATTTTTGATTTTGATCAGCAAACTGCCAATAATATTGTACATTCCCAACCAAGATTGTTTCACCTTGTCGATTTACAAATGTATCTGTTTTATGCGCTTCAATCAATCGGGACAACGAAACTAAATCAGAACAGGCACAAATTAAATTTTTGGAAAATTGCTTACTTGGTTTCCCCACTTTTTTACCACGAATTAAATTGGGTAACTGCGAATCAGGAAAATATTCTTCCCAAATTTTGGCATACTTTTCGATGTATTCTGCACTGAACTGATTCGGTATATATTTATCTGTTTTCACAAATAATGTCTTGGTTTTTGTTGATGATTCTTCTACCGTTACTAAACTTTCTAATAAAATTTTTTCTTTGGCTGGTAATTTATCTGATTGTAGTCGAGTAGTCAAAAATTGTTCAAACCTGCCCACCAAATTATTCCGCTCTTGACCTTTTTTCAACTGCAGAATTATATCTAAACCACCTAAGCGAACTTCTTCGGTTTTATGTTTTAACAAGCGTTCAATACTTTTTATCAAATCGTCATCGTTTTGCTGCAATAAAAGACTCGTAATATTTTCACGAATATCTGCGGCTTTAAAGCGTAAATGTTCTTCAATTAAAAGATATTCATCCGCTGATAATTCTAATTGTGAAACTATCTTACAAGCTTCTGCACGCGTAAATGATTCTTTATCGACCAAACCATAAAGTACTGTTTGCCGCTGCATTAATGTGGTTGGATTACTTAATAATGCTTGAAAACATTTTGACCGTGAATCAGCATTACACTCCTTAATTAACGCGCAACATTCATCAATCATTGTAATATCTTCTGCCAAAGCAGCTAAAGTACACAATACTTCAGCGAGCGCACTTTTCTTAATTTCAACTACAAACCACGGGAAGACTGAATGCGTAAAAGTTTTCGTTTTGACATTAAAACTTGCATAGACAGTTTGGAAAATTTGATAATATGTCTTGATTTCCGCTTGATTATCAAACCATTTTTCTTGACAAAATGCCTTATAATTTTCACTTAAAACTTTATGGATAGTATAAATTTTTCGTGGCAAAAAATTAACTAACCAAACAGCTAATAATTCTTCTTTCGCGTAGTGTTGCTTAATTACAGGTTTTGCAAATTGGTGTCGCACTTCCTGATCTTCGGTATTATAAGTAAAATACCCTGCCACCCATATTTGGTGATTCGTGCCACCATGAACCAGTTCTTCAACTTTTTGTTTTGCAACACTAATATCATCAACACCATAACTCCACAAAGCAATATACAACTGCATTGCGTCTTCTGATTTTAAATAATCACTGCGTTGTTTTTCATCAACTAAACATTGCAACATTAAATCTAAACTCTTCTGTGTAATCCGGTCGAAATCTTTAAAATTAGCTACAGAAAACCCTAGCCAACAGCCGATTGCGCGTTTTACCGATGAAAAACGCACTAAATTGTTTTCATTGATAACTTTTAAAAGAGAAATGAACCCAGCCTTTGTTCCGAAATCAGCATTTTCACAAATTGATTGTCGTAACCCTTCTTGCAATCGAGCAGCTAATAACAGCTTGCCCAACAACTCATAAAAATCCTCGCGATGACTAATCAATATGCCACGAATTAATTCTACTGTCATTTGCGACGAACTGTTGGCTTCGGTTAATATTCGGCGTACAGCTTCTTCAACTTTAATATCATGATGATCTAAAGCATACGCAACCTGCCAATCACTATAACCGCAACCCCGCCAAGCATTTTGTTCTAAAAAAGCTTGTGCATCATCTGGTAAAGTTCGATTCAAAATTTGGTCTAATGGAGCATCAACAATATAAGAGTCAATTGCATGCCTCTTAATCATCTGAGCAATTTGCCACGCATAAACATCTTTATTTTTAGAACGGAAAGAACGGCGTCCACTTCCATGCGAGTAAGGATATTCTTGTATTATATCCGCAAAATACAAGATGACATCTTCAATATTTGTAATTGCGGCATTCTCAAAAAACCACGCAAAATTTTCCTTAATATATTTAGAGACTATCAACTTTGGATTTTTTAAAGCCTCTTCAAATTCAGCATAAATTTTTGATCTTGTAACATACCGCAGAAAATTATTTTGATCTTCTGTTAATAATTTCTTAACAGCATTTACGCATTCGCCCAATTTACTCTCATACTGTGCAACAAGTTGCTTTTTAAAAGTTTTCTCATCAAATGTATTTGCCATTTATTCTCCTTTACCACATACGACCTGACAACATAGTTAATTTTACAAAAGTAAAAATATCATCAGCGACAAAAGTAATCCGTTCATCTAGATTTGTCAGTTCTTTATCATTTTGGAAAATACGCACTAAACCATCTTGAACTGCACTTACAGCTGTTACAATGGCTTGCCTTTCATCAATTTGATCTTCATTATAATGTATGCCGAAAGCAAACTTACCAATTTCTTGCATCGCAACAAATTGTGCTTCTGTTATAACTGTATTCTTTTGAGCATCTTTTGCGCGATCATTATAACTTTTTAGGCAAGAGCGTACACATTCTATAATTAATTCACGCAATGTAGTAGGAACAGCATATAAAATAAAAGGAAAATGTTTTACCTTTTTAGCCACATTTCCTAAATGTTTTAAGGCAACAAGGATTTGGATCCTGTCTTTATTTTTCATAAACCTCCATAAAACACATTTAATTATAATAAATAAAACACTACACCGCAATGCTATTTTAATTTTGATTATGATGAAAATTGTTCTGTTTTAAATATTT
>JAFYKU010000074.1 GCA_017537405.1 Clostridia bacterium | reverse complement strand
AGCCATATTCGTCATTTAACAATTTACGAATTTTATGGTCTTCCAAAATGTACGCAGCGATATCTTTTTTTGGTGCTACCCAAGTAGCATTCCAGTCTTTATTTACACCCGTACGAAAGCCATTAGGATTAACTTTTTGTCCCATTATTTAGCCTCCTTTTTTGCCGCTGCAGTTTTTGTTGCACTGGTTGTAGCTTTTTTAGCTGCAGTTGTTTTCGTAGATACTGCCTTAGTTCCCAACGGTTTTACTGCGTTAGGTTTATCCGCAACTGGCTTTTCTGCTGCAGTTGACGGAATAGCTTTTGCTGCAGTTTTAGTACCTGTGGTTTTAGCTGTTGCAGTTTTTGTTGTTGTTTTTGCAGTTGTTGTTTCGGTAGCTGTTGTTTTTGTAGCTGTTGCAGCTTTAGTTGTAGTTGTTGCTGCTTTTTGCGCTACTGTTTTACCAGCTGCTTTATTTACATCTTTTTGACCAACTTTAACTTCGTCCAAACGAATCGCGATATGGCAAGAACGCTTCAAGATACGATCAGCACGACCACGAGCACGTGGCATCATGCGTTTCATTTGTGGAGCGTTAGTTGCATAACATTCAGCAACGAACAAATTGTCTTTTGACATTGCCAAGTTATTTTCCGCATTAGCTGCTGCACTGTTCAAAACTTTTAAAACAACAGGACTTGCTGATTTGTTCAAGTTTTTCAAAATATTAACAGCATCTTCGTAACCTTTGCCACGAATCAAATCCAAAACAAATTTAACTTTAGAATTTGGAATACGAATGTAACGGGCAATTGCATAAGGGCGCTTGTCACGATTAGCTTTTTTGCGTTCTGTTCTTTCTTTAATTCCTCTGCTCATTTTGTTACCTCTCTTAACCTTTTTTACCTTTTGCTGCAATGGCTTTAATACCACCATGAGATTTAAAAGTACGCGTTGGCGCGAATTCGCCTAATTTATGTCCAACCATTTCAGATTTAACATAAACAGGAATGTGTTTACGACCATTGTGTACAGCAATTGTGTGACCAACAAAAGCTGGCAAAATTGTACAAGCACGGCACCAAGTTTTCAAAACTTTTTTCTTGCTTTGATCCGCATTCATTTCTTCGATACGGCGTACTAATTTTTGGTTAACATAAGGTCCTTTTTTAATACTTCTACTCATTATTTTTTATCCCTCCTGCTTAAAATAAAGCGATTCGATGGTTTATTTTGTTTACGAGTTTTATGACCCAAGGTTTTCTTACCCCATGGAGATACCGGAGAAGCAAATCCGACAGGAGATTTACCTTCACCACCACCGTGTGGGTGATCACAAGGATTCATAACGACACCACGAACAGTTGGACGAATACCCATGTGGCGTTTACGACCTGCTTTACCCAATGAAACCAACTCGTGATCCAAGTTACCAATACGACCAATTGTTGCGTAACAGCTTTCTGGGACACGGCGTGTTTCACCAGAAGGCATTTTCAAAATTGCATAACCGTTATCGCGACCAGCCAAAGTTGCATACATACCAGCCGAACGAGCAATCTTTGCACCAGCACCTGGTTGCATTTCAATATTGTGAACCATAGAACCAACTGGAACAACCGCCAAAGGCATAGCGTTACCAATTTTTACTTCAACTTTATCACCAGCAATAACTTTATCACCTTTTTTCAAATCTAATGGTGCAATGATGTAGCGTTTTTCACCATCAACATAATGCAACAACGCGATGTTAGCAGTACGGTTTGGATCATATTGAATCGAATCAACAACCGCTGGAATCATGCGTTTATCGCGCTTGAAATCGATGATACGATAATGTTGGCGATTTCCACCACCGATGTGACGAGTGGTAATACGACCATAAACATTTCGACCACCGGTTTTTTTCTTTTTAGCTAACAAACTTTTTTCAGGCTTAGCGTTTTTGTCAATTTCTTCGAAAGTTGACATGGTTTTAAAACGAGAACCTGCACTTCTTGGTTTAAATCTTTTAATACCCATTCTTCACACTCCTTATTGTAAACTCTCGAAAAATTCGATTGGTTTACTATCTTTTGTCAATTGAATATAGGCCTTTTTCCAAGCCGATTGACGACCTTCATGTTTGCCTTGACGCTTAACTTTACCTTGATAATTGATAGTAGCTACTTTTTCGACTTTTACACCGAAGATTTCTTCAACGGCGTTTTTAATTTGTAACTTATCAGCATCTGGATGTACCACAAAACCATATTTTTTGGCTTTAATTGAGGAGACACTTTTTTCACTAACCAAGGGACGAATAATTACATCATGCGCAATCATTTTGCACCTCCATATTGTTTTTCAATAGTTTTAACGGCATCAACCGAAAGAACTAATACACGGTGGTTAACAATATCCATTACCGACAATTGTTCACCAGTAGTAACTTCAGCGTGAGGAAGATTTTGTACCGCACGGATAAAGTCAATATCGTATGGATTAACAAACATAACTGATTTGTTTTCCAATTTTAATTTTTCAATCATATTAGCAACTAACTTGGTTTTTGATTCTTTCAATTTCAAATCCTTAATTACCAACAATTCTGCGTCAGCTAATTTAGCTGAGATTGCAGATACGAAAGCTGCTGATTTTTTCTTTTGATTAATTTTTGTAGAGAAGTCTCGTGGCTTTGGAGCAAAAACAACACCACCACCAGTAAATTGTGGACCTTTGGTAGTACCTTGACGAGCATTACCTGTACCTTTTTGACGATAAGGTTTCTTTTTATGTCCACGAACTTCAGACATTAACAAAGTTGATTTTGTACCTTGGCGTTGGTTGTTATTTAACGCAACAGCAACTTCATGAATTAAAACATCATTACGATCAGCACCAAAAACTTCTTTGCTAACTTCTAATTCTTCAACCTTTTTTCCTGATTTATCAATAACATTAATTTTCATTTGTTACCTCTCATAATTGCACTTTTAGCTTGTTGAACAGTAACAACACGACCACTAGGACCAGGAATGCTACCTTTAATCATTAAGCAATTTTTTGCAACATCGACTTTTACAACTTGCAAGTTTTTAACTGTAACTTGTTCGTTACCATAATGACCTGCCATGTGTTTATTTTTCCAAACACGGCCTGGGAATGTACGACCACCCATCGCGCCTTGCGCACGGTGAACAGGACCACCACCATGACTCATACGACCGCGAGCATTGTTCCAGCGTTGAATTGCACCAGTTGTACCACGACCACGAGTATTAGATGTAACATCAACCAAGTCACCTTCAGCAAAAACATCACATTTGATTTCTTGACCTAATTGATATTCGGAAGGATTTTCGGTAACAAATTCACGCAACACTTTTTTTGGTGTAACACCAGCTTTCTTAAAGTGTCCTTCTTCTGGCTTAATTGTCAAATTTTTCTTTTGTTCAATTGCACCAATTTGAATTGCGTCATAACCATCTGTTTTTTGTGTTTTAATTTGTGTGACATAGTTAGGTGTAGTTTCAACAACGGTAACAGGGATCACTTTACCTGTTTCATCAAATAACTGTGTCATGCCAATTTTTTTACCAATCATATATTTTTTCATTGCGCACTACCCTTATAACTTAACTTGAATGTCAACACCCGCAGGCATTTCCAAACGCGTTAACGCTTCTACGACTTTTTGGTTTGGATTATAAATATCAACCAAACGCTTGTGAGTTCGTGATTCAAATTGCTCACGACTATCTTTGTATT
The DNA here is from genome assembly GCA_017537405.1 of Clostridia bacterium. Classification (GTDB taxonomy): domain Bacteria; phylum Bacillota; class Clostridia; order Christensenellales; family UBA1242; genus RGIG8050. Next base: position 682 of record JAFYKU010000074.1, on the reverse strand, counting down.
TGTGCGGACTGCGGATAACCGTTACAACTTCACGAACGGTTGGCATCGGCACAGGACCAACAATTTTAGCCCCATTTCGTTCTGCGATTTCACGAACACGACCACAAGCAGCATCAACAGCTTGATAATCATATCCAGACAAACGCACACGAATTTTTTGTTTTTGTTCTGCCATTTTCTTCTCCTTAATTTTATTTATCATATTTGGGTTTCCTGTTTTTTAGCCGTGTGTTTCTTTTTTCCGCTCACACACAACAGGCTTGCCAAACGCAGATTTAAAATTATACATTTTTAAGTGGCAGATGTCAACACTTATTCAACTGTATCTTTGCGCATTTTACGCTTCAACTTCCCCGACAACGAACTAGCTACCACTGCTCCGGTGAACAAGATTGCAGCAACAATAAAATACGGCAAAGTGTTAATAGCTAACATAACAATAATTTCTTGAGGCTTTTCTTCTCTTTCAATAAATTGAAGATTACGATATGAATTTTTTAAATCATTAATTTCACTATCAATACCTGATCTAGTACAAAGTGTTGAAATTTTATTTTTCACTAAAGCGGTTTTGATTATTAGTTCGTCGTATTCACCTTCTTGATAAATTTTCTGATCCAAATCTTCACAGACTTCAATCCAAGCTTTTAGCAATGCTGTTTTGTCCTCAACTCCAACCTCT
>JAFYKU010000073.1 GCA_017537405.1 Clostridia bacterium | reverse complement strand
TTTCAATTCTTCGATACTTAGTTGTTTGTTTAACCATGATGAGTTATTTGTGTCGTGTTCGATGTTTTTTTTAATAAACATTTCTTCAACCTCAGAAAATGTCACATCAAAGAATCTTGCAATTTTCATAGCCATATCACGATCTGGAGCTTGCTTTCCAGTTTCCCATTTTGAAATAGCACTACGGTCTACATGCAAAAATGATGCTAACTGTTTTTGTGTTAGATTCTCATGTTTTTCACGCAAACTTTTTAGTGTTATTTTAGATGTCATTTTTCCCCCACTGTTTTAGGATAAAAAATTTCATAGATTTCTTCGACTGGCTTAATGAAAATTTCTGCCAAGCGTTTTATAACTGGATATTCAGGACAACGAGTACCAGTTTCCCAGACTCCAACCGTCGCTCTACTAACTGGCACTGCTAAGGATACAAGCTTTGCCAATCCTTGCTGTGTTAATCCTGCATCTTTTCTTAATTGTTTAAGTGTTTCCATGTTGTCCTGTTTCCTTTTGTTAAAAATTAAAATTTGTTATCGAAATATCATTGAAGTTATTATAGTAAAAATCTCTGGCTGAATCGTAATTTTTGAATGTGTAAAAATTACTGTTACTTTTCAGCCAGAAATAATACTCCATTAACGAACTCCATGCAGACAGCTGATAATAGCTGTGATAATCTTGTTACAGAATTCACTACCATGTTGAACCTCTAATTTGTTTAATCGTTTTTCAGCGATTCCAATTGGTAGTTTTAATATCTCCTCCACGATTTTTGCCATTGTTTAGATCCTCCTTTTAATACTATACATATGTTACTATAACATTTGAAATATAGCAAGCATTTTTTGCTATTTTATATAGCAATTTTTTCACGCAAAAGAGGTCATAAACTTATTTATCCAGTAAAAGTGTTTATCAAGTCTTGTAACCTGCCACAGCACCACCCTATGCCGCTAAATAGTTTTGCTATCAAATTAAATAACCAAGCGACCCAATCTAACACTGGAACGCCACAAGCTAAGGTTATAATTAAGGCAATAATTGGCAGCACTTTTAATAACCCAAATAAACCTTTCATTATTCATTGCCCGCTCTTTTAACTAATTTATATCCATTACAATAAATATTCTCTCCATCAGTCCAGATATCGCCAGCACTAAAACTTGTTAAACCGGTCCAAGTCTTTTCACCCCATGCAGATGTTTCTTTGTCTAATTCATATTGCTTAGTTAAGTTAGAATAATAATAATTTTCTCCATCTGTCCACATATAATTACCATAAAAGCTTGTTAAACCGGTCCAAGTCTTTTCACTCCATGTATCCGTTTCTTTATCTAATACATATTGAGTAGTACCACTAGAATAATAATAATTTTCTCCATCGGTCCAGATATACTCACCATCAAAATCCATTAAACCTAGCCAAGCCTTTTCACTCCATGTAGATGTTTCTTTATCTAATACATATTGAGTAGTACCACTAGAATAATAAATATTCTCTCCATCAGTCCAGATATCTACAGCATCAAATTTCGTTAAGCCCGTCCAAGTCTTTTCACTCCATGTAGATGTTTCTTTGTCTAATTCATATTGCTTACTTAAGTTAGAATAATAATAATTTTCTCCATCGGTCCAGATATACTCACCATTACCAGCGCTAGATTTATATGCAAATTCCCATTTGTTTGTCGTTTTATTAAAAACAGAAGTTATACCACTAACGGTCGAATATAAATTGTTCCCATCGGTCCAAACTCCTTTTACTACAACAGAAGTAACTTCAGACAATGTGAAAATATAAAGTTCCCATTTTTCATCATTTGTGTTCCATATGTAAGAGTATGAAGGACTCAAAATGAAATAATTATTACCTACTGTCAAAATATATCTACCTTGAAAACTCGTAAAACCAGCCCAAGTCTTTTCACTCCATGTAGATGTTTCTTTATCTAATACATATTGAGTAGTACCATTAGAATAATAATAATTTTCTCCATCGGTCCAGATATCTACAGCATCAAATTTCGTTAAACCCGTCCATGTCTTTTTAGTCCATGTAGATGTTTCTTTATCTAATACATATTGTGTTGTACCACCAGAATAATAAATATTTTCTCCATCGGTCCAAAGACTGTTAGCATAAAAGCTTGTTTTACCAGTCCAAGTCTTTACATTCCATGTAGATGTTTCTTTATCTAATACATACTGAAGAGAGAGCTTAGAACAATAAATATTTTTACCATCGGTCCAAATATTTTCACCAGTAAAGTTCGTTAAAGTTATCCAAGTCTTCTCACTCCATGTAGATGTTTCTTTATCTAATACATAATGTTTAGAAGATCCATAAGAATAATAATAATTTTCTCCATCGGTCCAGATATAATTACCATAAAGTCCCTTTAAACCAACCCAAGTCTTTTCACTCCATGTATCCGTTTCTTTGTCTAATACATATTGAATTGTACCATTAGAATAATAATATTTTTCTCCATCGGTCCAGATATAATTACTATCTAAAAAAGCTGGATAACTACTAATATAATCTAACACAAAATCGTTATATAAAATTTCAGCAATAAATAATATATCACTATCAATTTGATACGAGCTCAAATCTACAATGACACCATTTATCATCCAACCACCGAAAACAGTATTTTCATCTAATTTTACTTCCACTTCACTAGCACATTTACCATTACTTACTTTTTGTGTTGCAATTACTTGATTATCAACCATAAATGTTACTGTATGAATTTTAGAAAAAATAGCTTGATAAGTTATATTTTGTTCCACTTTTTTTGTATCGATATTTTCTACGATATCAACACCATTTAATGACCAACCTAAAAATTCATAATCTGCTTTTACTGGCGCTGTTGGAATAATTGCAGATTCATTCTCAACAACATATTGATTATCATAAACTTGGTCATCTACCATAAATTTGACTGCATGTTTATAAGTAATGTCAGCAACAAACTTTGTATTTATATTAAGTGTATATGTATCACTTAATAATTCGTCTTGTCCGTCAACTTTCCAACCATTAAATATTTTTGTTTCAGTACTTGTTGGAGTTGCTAAATCAATTACAGTACCCTTATTTAAAATTTCAATTTTCCATACTGTACCATCAACTTCATATGTTGCTACTGCTTTTTCTGCATTTTCTAATTGTGAAATATAGCTTTCATAATAACTTACTGTTGCTTGTAATTCATTGATACGATTATTTAAAATTGTAATTTGTGAACCAGCATTTTGTGATAATGATGACATTTCACTAATTTGATTATTCAAACTAATAATTTGATTATTCAAATTTGTGATTGTTGCTGCGTTAGAATTGTTTACAGCTTGTAATTGAAGTGATGTTGCTTGCAAATTTGCAATTTGTGAATTTAAACTTGGCACTTTTTCTGCTTCAAGTTGCAAGTTAGTAATTTGAGAATTTAAACCACTAATTGTATTGTTGTTATTTGCAATATTTGTTTCCAAATTTAAAACTTCGGTTTCTAATACTACTTTTTGAGCTTTTAAACTGTCAACTTGTCTTTCATAATCTTTATTTGTGTTATTTAAAGTATTAACTTGAAAGTTTAACTGCGAAATTGTGTCATTTAATGTGGTTATTGTGTTACGGTATTCATCAATTAAAATTAAATATTCAGCTTTATCTTTAATACCGTTTCCATAACCGTCTTCATATGCTTTATTTAAGTCTTGTTCAGTGTAAACACCAGTACCAGACATTCCTTCTTTAACCTTATTAAAGTTAATTACGCCCCAACTAATTGCGAACGCAAATACACCTGCCAAACCTAGACAAATACAAGTTATTAATATTTTCTTCATGCTTTAACTCCTTCTTCGATAATTTCTATAACTTGCAAACGGATTCCATTGTCTGCGAAGTATTTTTCCATAAACGCACGGCTTTCTTGTCCAACAACTACAAACTTTAATTGCGTTTTATCACTCAAAAACAAGATGGATATTTTCATATCTGCACCCTGTGTTAATTCACCGTTAGTATCATAAAAATCGATATGAGTATTTGCAAAAACTGAACCAGCATTAATTTGAACATCAAACAAAATATAGTTATTTAGTTTTACTTGGTAGTTTTTCTTTTCTGCATTAAAGTCATCTACTTTTAATAAACTTTGTTCAAAAACATAAGTATCTGGTACATCTGCATAAGTATCTAAATTAAAAACTAAATTTGTTGCAGAGTAACATAAACTTTCTTGGCTAAATCTATTTGTTATATCGATTTGTCCATTGATATAGCTTTCTGCCTTGATTTCTTTATACAAATTAATACCACAGAACACACTAGCAATAATCAATACAACACAAATTACATAAACATACCACTTCATTATATCACCATCTCCACATATTCACCGTTTACTGCATCTTTACCAAAATCTAAAATTAACCCACTGCTATATTTAATTGTTTGGACTTTGGAATCATAAAGAGCTTTATCCAGTAAATAAAATTTACCTGTTCCTTGAACCGTTAATGTGTCTATTTCAAAATTTTCAAAACCGTTATAGTCAATACCAACAACTTTTTTATCATTGTATGATGTATCAATTTTAAGATTGACTTTTACTCGTGGCATTTCTTCAAATAGTTTTTTTGTATCGATATTTAATGACACAAAATAACCATCATAAACTTCGCTATAACGCAAAGTAAAATCCTTATCTGTCAAATTATAAACCATGCGCTCTTGCCAATATGTTGTGTCTATATCATTTTGAATAAGGTCATATTTTGGATCACAATCAATAATTCCAAAGGTTGATTGTGTGCTGTTTCTTGCCCCATTTTCATCATAGTGGAATTTTAAAACAGAATAATTTTTAATTATATCTGTAACATTATCTTCTTTAAATTTTCCAGATTCTAAATCATATTCACGAATTGTGAAATATTGGCTTAAATCAACAGTTATATAATAATCGCCATAACCTTGATTGTTAGTTCGTATAGCTTGCATGCAATCGGCAAAAACATTTAAATAATTGTAATAGAGAATATTTGTAATAGGTTGATTATAAAGCCATAAAGACCACCAACTGCGTTTGTGAGTAGTCCATTCATATGTACCAGTTAATTGAATTTCAAAAGCTCGATTATCAATTTTAATTATAAAACTTGCATCGCGATTTAATGGTGTTCTTAACTTGTTACCTTCCCAAGTAACACCATTTGTTGTATCATAATAACTTAAAGAATTACTTTCATACTTTTGTGCTTCATTTTTTGTTGTTTTAGTAATAACTAAATCACTTTGTTTTAGATCACCAAGAAATTGCATACCGGTTGAACGATAAGCATTTGAAGTTAAAGTATAATCCGTAAAATAATTAAATTTTAACTCTTGTAGAACAATACCGTTTTCTTTATCGTTGCTAAAAAAATTAGCTTCCATAAAATACCGTTCTTCAAATTCATGCTTTTGTTCTTCGGTTAAATCATCAGAAGCAAAAACATCAAGACCTACCTGATTATCCACATAATTTGTTCCAATCGTTATATCTTTTACGCAAAAATGATAATATCCATATACACAACAAACACCCCCAGCAATTAATGCTAGGAGCACCAAACAAACATTAGCAATAGTCTTAAATAGATCCACACCCCACTCCATAAATTGACAACTTTTCTGCCGTTGTGTTACTATTGGTTGTCTGGACCTTTAATTGCTGGGGGTGTTTTTTTGCTTTTTTGGATCTAAACAATAAAATTCTCAGCAATTAAAAGCAACGACAACGGCATTGTGCTGTCATACAAATGTTATCATATCATTTGCAATACAGCAACTAAAATTTTTAAGGGGTAAAAATGCGAATTATTGATAATCTTTTAAATTTAATTAAAGAAAAAAAAACAACCAAATATCGAGTTGCAAAAGATTGTGGACTAAATATTAATATCTTTACTTTTTGGGAAAGTGGACGACAAAAACCAAGCCTTGATGCACTAATAAAAATTGCAAACTATTTTAATGTTTCAATAGATTATTTAGTCGGTCGTGAAGTACTAAACAATCAAGACATATCAAATAACGCCACCATTTCGCCTGTATTCAATCGTTTTTGTAAACTAACAGAAATACAGCAAGCCAAAGTTATGGCTTACATGGACGGATTAGAGAGTTTAGAAAACACATTTAATACTCGACAAATTATTTCAAATATTGTTAATGATACGCCATCAGTTAAAAAAGAGAATCACAAAGAAGTTATTGACCAATAAGCAAATCGGGGGTGAAAAATGTTATAAAAATATTTGCATCACTCTTTAATTTCTTTTTGTAAAATCCTATTCTATTTTTGATGGATAAAAAAGAAATGTTTATTAATATAAGTGATGATTTAATACAATACGCACTTATAATTGTGAAAAGATATAGTCAATTATTTTTTGGACAACAAGATAATCAATTGCTTGATAATCTTAAAAAAAAATTACCGGAGAATGTGTTTTTCTTACCAGCAACCCACTATCGAAACAGAGACATATTTTCCCCTGCGAACATTGACAACAAAATAGAAATAGAAGACTTCAATCTCAAAACAAAGGAGAATGAAGACTTTATGAAAATTAAATTACTCGAACAAATCAAGACGATGTCAAACTGTCGTATCCGTTCTGATGGGCGTTTTGAGTGGCGAAAAACTATTGCCGGTGTTCAACATAATATCTGTGATAGTGATCCAGAAAGTTTTATAAAAAAACTAAACGAGTATAAAAAACAACTCAAAAAACACAGCAATAATATCAAAGACAAACCCAAAGTCAGTCATAAGTTAATTGATTTACTTAATGATTACTGCAATCGATACAAGCAAAATATTAGTTCAATCAACAACTATAAAAGTGTTATTAAAAATCAGTTAAAAACTTTAACACTAAATATTGAATCTTACACAAAGTCAATGATTGTCGATGTATTAAACAAAATCAAAGCTCATCGTATGGCTGAATACGCTTTTAACCTATTGAAAAACACTTTTGCAGATGCAGCAGAAGGTGGCTTAATTATAAAGTTCAACCCTATCGCTAATTTAAAGAAAAAAGATATTGCTAGCATATCCAGCATAAAACAAGAAAAAGGCAGATGGTTCACACCCAAAGAACAAGCTATTATTTACCAGAACAGACACTTATCTAAATTTGGTGATGAAATTGAATTTTTCTTAATGGTTGGTTGCAGACTTGGCGAAGCGTTCACCGCAAAGCCAGACTGGAACGCAAAGCGAATCTATATCAATCGAACAAAAAGAGATGGCACTGCCGGTTATGTCCCACTATCAGATAAATATTGTGATTATCTAAAAGAACACTGGCATACAATGTTCAAACATACCAAAAAATATTACGGTGATAAATTCGGTGAATTTCTTACCAAACTAGGCATACAAAGACAAACAAAAGAAAAACCAATCCACCGTTTACGCCATACTTTCGCCACAAACCTTTATTATTTAGGTATTAAAGACTCAAAAGCGAGAGCTTATCTTTTGGGACACAAAACGACAAGAGTAACAGACGACATCTATACTGATTTTGATCCAGCAATTAAAAAAGAAAACATACTGGAAATATACGGAGATTTATATCCAGAATTTTAACTAAAATTTGCCCCAAATTTTGCCCCAAAAAATCATAAAAAAATACTACAATTACTGGAATTGTAGTATCTTCGATAAATATGTGAGTACCACATATTGCGTTTTGGAGCTCCCGGTCAGATTCGAACTGACGACCTACTGATTACAAGTCAGTTGCTCTACCAACTGAGCCACGGAAGCATGTAACACATTATGCGTTACTTAGAAGAAAAAGTCAACTGTTGGTTTTAATTTTTCTTTTCGGCTTTTTCTTCTTCGGCCTTGCGTTGGTGATAGTTTTTATAGCCAACGCGTTGGTTATCGCCGCCGTCCCATTTACGAGCACCCGTTACCAAAATCCCCAAGAATATTGCAACAGCCACAATAATCGCAATAATTGGCATAACAATATTTTCCGGAATAACGATTGCAGCTGTTAGACAAATAAAAGCAAAAATCAAGCAAACAGCACCTAACAAAATGGTAAATTTGCGACTAATTACACCTTTGCTGCCCATAAAGACGCCATCTAATATAAACTTAGCACCCACTACTCCAGCAAAAATTGTTGCCGCCCATGAAAGCGAATACCAACCAAACATTCCCGCCGTTGCAGGTAATTCTTTTAAGAGCCACAAAACCAAAACTGCGACAACACCTAAAACAATCAGAATGCGTGAAAAAAATCTTTTATCCATATCATGATTATATCGTGTTTATAAAATTATGGCAAGAATTATCCCAATAGTTTTAGTTCGTAGGTAAAATACTTATTTTCATTGTAATCCTTACAATTTATTGCCACATTCAGAACAAAACTTAGAACCAGCTTTAATAGTTGCACCACATTTACCACAAACATTAGCCCCTAACTTTGCCCCACAATCTGGACAGAATTTAACTTTAGCACCAACATTTGCTCCACACTGTGAACAGAATTTACCACCATTGTTATTCATAGCGTTCGGATCCGACATTTCTGCAAACATTTTTCCCATGTTTGCTCCCATGCCCATACCCATACCGGCACCGATCATTGTACCAGCCATACCTGGATTTTTCGCCGCTTCACGCAATGCATCGGCTTGAGCTAAGCGCATTTCAACATCTGTCGTATTGCGTCTCATCATTAATGCAGTGTTTTTGTCTAATGCTTTTTCTAATTCTTCTGGCAAGGACAAACTTTCAATGGTGAATTTTACTAATTCCAAACCAAGACTCTTAAAGTGGTCATTTAAACCTTCTTTAACACGAGTACTTAATTCGTCTAAATTTGCAGCAAAATCCAGAACAGATAAATTACTTTCACCAATAGCGTCGGTAATACCCGAAATTAAAACACTACGCAAATGGTCAGTAATATCTTGTGTAGTAAAAGAATGACCAGAGCCAGACAATTCACTTAAGAACACATATGCATCTTTAACGCGGAAACTATAACTACCAAACCCACGCACACGAACAGCACCAAATTCCTTATCACGAATTGTAATTGGATTAGGTGTACCCCATTTTTGATTAGTGAATTGTTTAGTTGAAACAAAATATATATCACTACGGAATGGATTTTGAAATCCATATTTCCATGACATTAATTTAGTCAATACGGGAATACTTTTTGTATCCAACTTATAATATCCAGGCAAGAAAACATCTGCCATTTTACCTTGTGTCGCGAAAACAACATTTTGTCCATCACGAACAGTTAAAACCGAACCTTTCGATACATAATCGTCTTTCATGTCATAACGATAAATAATCGTATTATTTGAATTATCTTTCCATTCAATATTTTTCAATAAAGCCATTTTTATTAATTCCCTCCGTTTTCTTTAATACTGTTATAAGATTAACATTAATCATGAAATCAAGCAATAAATTTTACCCAAAGCAGATATAAATAGTATATGGGCATTATTTGTGATTTGTATGATGGTTGGGAATATTACATTGCTCGCGCTGAATTAGAATATAGCAAAAAAAATATAACCGCCGCTTTAAACGAAGCAAAACTTGCTCAAACCTACGCAAAAACCAAAGCCCAACAAAGTGCTATTGGAATTTTTATCGCTAAATGTTATACAGCACTTGGTGACTACGAAAAAAGTTCAATCATATATCGTAACTTAATTAAAGAAGGTACATATCTTCCGCCAATTATGATGGGTTTAATGTATAATCATTTAGAAAAGAAACACATTACCAAACTCAAGAAGAATATTACCGTTGTAAAGCTTTTTGCAAACAATAAGGACGAAGAGTAATGATACAGGTATTTGAAATTACCCTGCTTTTTTTAGGTTCTGTTATTGGTGCCGGTTTTGCTACCGGAGCAGAAATCATTACTTTTTTTGGAAGATTAAATTTACCAGTTTGGTGTATTGCTATTATTGTTAGTCTTACAATGTTTGGAATTATCGCACTTGAAATAACTCTTTATTACCCCAAGACAAATCCTAGAGAATTAATTATAGTGTCACAAAAAAAAAATTTATTTAATCAAGCATCTGATTTTTGTTCGATATTAATTTATTTTATTCTTTTCACAGCTATGACGGCGGGCGTGACTGCCATTAGCAATAGCACATTAACTATAATTTCTTTAATATTAAGCATAGTGATTGTTTTTTTTGGTTTTGAAAAACTTTCTAAACTAAACATACTTTTGGTCTTAATTATCATTATTTTAATCATCTCAACAGCTTTACCATGGATTTCTGTATCCAATCTTGCCAACAAAAATACAATTACTTGGGTACATATACCAAAAGGAGTTTTTTCTGCTTTCTTGTATGCTGGACTAAATTGCTTTATGTTTCCGGAACTAATTAAAGCAGTAGGCAAAAAACATACAAAAAAGACTTTAATTAGCGCTGCAATTTTAACAGCTTTAATTTTGATGATATTAGTAGGCTTGATTTTAACAACAATTCGAAATGCACAAACAACAATGGCGACTATCCCTTTATTAGCTGCTGCACCCAATATCATAACAATTATCATTATCCTACTGGCAATCCTTACCAGTCAGTACACAGCTCTATTTGCAATCTCACAGCGTTGTCAAAACCAGCAAACACCGAATGTTAAAAAAAACCGACCATTAATAAAAATGATCGGTATCTGTACAATAGCATATGCCATCTCTTTTTGCGGATTTAATAAAATTATTAATTTCGCCTACCCATTAATTGGTGCTTTTACTTGCTTTTTTTTGATTTTTTCTTGGTTGCGGTCGCAACTTCAGCACGAGACTCTTCGATAGTAACTGCTTCAGTACCAGCTTCTACTGGCGCAGTAATTTCTTCAGCCACTGTAGCCGCAGCCATTTGTTCTTCCGCTTCTTGCAATTTAATGCGATTCAAAGCTTCTTCGTTCACAACTCCTTGCACTGCTTCAATAACAAATGTCATTGGAACAACATTTTTATCTTCACCGATATTTAAAGTGATGGTTTTAAAACCTGGAGCTTCTTCGCGAATTTCTTTAATACGACCTAATAAACCCGAAGCCATTTTAACTTTTACACCTGGACGCAATGAATCTAACATTGCCATGTAATCGTCTTGAGCTTTTTTTTGTTTGCGTCCTTGCATCCCTATGAAAACAAACATAGCAACAAGAACAGCACCTAACATTATGTACGAAACAATATTACTTACCATAATCGTAAGTATATCTTAGCACAAAAAAGAAAACAACCTATTTTTCGTCTAAAAGAAATTGATTAGTGTCAATTTTTGACAAATTAAGACGATAAAATTATTTATGAAGGTCATCATGATAAAAGCGTTGATAAAATTCACGCTTAACTGCAATAACACGATCTTCACGAATTGCCGCACGAATATTGTTAACAAAATTTAGTGTCCAATGAATGTTATGAACAGACAACAAACGCGCACCAAACATTTCTCCCACAGAAATTAAGTGGCGAATATATGCTTTGGTATAATTACGGCAAGCATAACATTGACAGTCATTTTGAATCGGCGTGAAGTCAGTTTGATATTTTTTGTTGCGGATATTAATATTGCCGTCATCAGTAATCGCCATACCATGTCTTGCCATGCGCGTTTGATAAACACAGTCGAACATGTCAATCCCGTTTTCAACGCCTTCCAAGATGTAATCTGGTGTACCAGCACCCATGAGATAATGCGGAATATCCGTAGGTAAATGTGACGCTAAATTTTCAAGTTGCTCTTTCAGAACAGTAAATGGTTCCCCGATTGCCAGCCCACCAACTGCAATTCCGTGTTTCGCATACGGCAAAGCATTTTCTAAACTTTTCAAGCGTAAATCTTTGTAAAAATTACCTTGGACAATTGGAAACAACGCCTGCTTGGGGTTTGTATGCGCAGCATAACACCTTTTTAACCACTCTACGGTGCGAGCATCTGCGGCAACGACATCTTCGCGAGTTGCACCATAGGGAGAACAAATATCTAATTGCATGATAATGTCGGCACCTAATTTGTTTTGAACTTCCATATTGCTTTCGGGAGTAAATTTAAAAATTTTTCCATCAATATGGCTTTTAAAAGAAACCCCGTCATCATCTAACTTGCGTAAATTTTCCAAAGAAAAAACTTGAAAGCCACCGCTATCAGTCAAAATTGGACCATGCCAATTCATAAATTTATGCAAACCACCTGCTTGAGCAACAATATCAGCACCTGGACGCAAAAAACAATGGTAGGTATTGGCAAGAATAATTTGCGCACCAGCCTCGGCAACTTCTTCTGGAGCTAAACCTTTGACCGATGCACGCGTACCAACTGGCATAAAAATAGGTGTTTCAATTTTACCGTGCGGGGTAGAAAAAATACCTGTACGAGCATAACATTCCGAAGATTTGCTAGTCACTTCAAACAAAAAATGTTCATCATTCATAATTAAATTCCTTATGTGTAGTAGTTTTGAATAAATCATAAATTACATCATTCTTGCTGGCACCAAGATTCAGAATACTATATATTGTGCTTGTTATCGGCATGAACACGCCATATTTTTGTGCTAACTGGTACATTGCCTTAGTAGTACCCACACCTTCTGCTGTTCCAATGTTGTCAGATATACGATCTAAAATGTATTCTTCACCATAACGACGGTTGTGGCTATTTTTACTAAATAGCGTAGCTTCAAAATCACCCAAATGACTCATGCCAAAAGCTGTCATTTTGTTGCCACCCATTTTTTCAATTAGTAAAGAAACCTCATAACAGCCACGCGCCATTAAAGCACCTTTTAATGACGATTTGCCTAAGCCATCTAAGAAACCTGCTGCAATTCCCATAACATTTTTTGCTGCTGCCCCAACTTCAACACCAATTAAATCATCACTACTCAAAATAGAAATTAATGGACTTTCAAATTTATTAATTAAATGCTTAACAGTGGCTTTGTCATCGCCAGAAATTATCATTACATTAGGTTGCCCAGCGGTTAATTCTTCAATATGCCCGGGACCTACCCAAACACAAATATGATTGCTTTCAGGAATATTTTTGCGTAAAATTTCGCTTAAACGCTCACCAGTATTTTGATCAATACCCTTCATACACAAGACAAATGTTTTATTTTCTGGTTTTAATTCGCCAATCTTTTTTGAAAATTCCTGCATCGCTTGTGCACTAATCGCAATAATGACAGTATCAGCAAAATCAAGAGTTTCCGCCAAATTTGTGCTATAACGCAGATTTTTAGGCATCTCGATATAGCCATTTTTTTTATTTTTCATTAAATCCGCAAAATATGGATCACCTTCGCGTCCCCACATTGTAACATCATTGTACAACTTTTCTAGTTGATACCATGCATGAAATGACGCCCAGCGACCACAACCTAAAACACTAATTTTACTCATGCTTAATTATATCAATAAATCTAATTGCAAACAATCAAAATCTGAGTGATAATATCATATGGGTTTTTTTAACTTTTTGAAAAACGGTATTACACTTGAAAAGAAAAAAGTTCAGGTTGCAGAACCAGAACCAACCGAAGTGGAAGATACAAACGAAGAAGAAACTATTGAAACAAACGAAACTTTAACACCAGAAGCTGAACAACCAGCAATGCCTATGTTTTCATCACAACCAACGATTGAAGACCAACGCATGGAAGCCGCTTCTGTTTTATTGGGCGATAATGGCTTAACTGGTGGTTCAACACCATCTTTGATTCAAATTGCGCAACCAACCCAGGTAGCAGTACCAATCTCGCAACCGACACCGGTACAAACCACAACAGAAACACAGCCACAAATCTTTAATACACACAATAATGTTTCTGGTAACTTCAATAATGCCCTATTGGGACAAGTAAGTGCAAATCAAAACTTGTTGGTCATTGCTCCACAAAATTCTGCAGAAATTTCAACAATTTTAACCAATCTTGCGAATGGCAATGCCTGTATTGTTTCATTGTCTAAATTCTCAATTCCAGAAGCACAAAGATTTTTAGATTACATTTGTGGTTTTGTTAACGCAATTAGCGGCATGATTATGCAAAGATCCTCTAACGAATTTATATTAACTCCTAAAGGCGTTAATATTAAAAATAGCTAATTATTTTAATTTTAAATAAAAAACTATTTCAAAGTGAATGTTAAAATAATTATAAAACTTAAAAATATAACAACAACTTATGACAACGGAAAATATTGCTTTGACAGTTTTAAGGGGAATAAAAGAAAACTTTCTAACTAAATTAAGTTAGAAAGTTGTTTATTCAATAGATGCAAAAGTCGGTCACTAAACAGTAGTTTTATATTTTAGATAGTGAAATTATTTTTCATCACCATTAGTTAAGACTTCAACACCATTTGTAGTAATTAACACAGTATTTTCATAATGAGCACTTAGTGCTCCATGCTTTGAAACTACGGTCCAACCGTCTGGCGCAACTTTTACAGCATTACTATTACCTTCAAAAATCATTGGTTCAATACAAACTGCGGTATTAGTTTGAAATTTTTTATGGACATGCTGTAACAAACCAGAATTACGAACAACATAATTAGGAATTAATGGATCTTCATGCAAGTTTTTACCGATACCATGACCACAATAATCATGCAAAATACTATACCCACCGATGTTATTTATATAACCCTCGATCGTTTTACCTACAACTGCAACTTCTGTTCCAGGCCTAATTTTTTCAACAGCTCGATAAAAGCAATTACGAGTAACATCAATTAATTTTTGCGCATCTTCCGAAATTTTACCAACAGGAAATGTTCGACAAGCGTCTGTGCATATTCCGTTAAAACCAACACCACAATCGACGGTTAAAATATCGCCATCTCGTAAAACTTTGTTTGTAGGTATACCATGAATAATTTCATCATTAACACTAGTATTACAAGTATATTGATAATCATATACCCCTTTAAAGCAAGGATAACATTGACGCGATAAGATATAATCTTCGGCCATTTTATCTACTTCAAGTGTAGTCATGCCTGAATGCAAATTTTGGCGGATATAATTAAATGTATCCGCCAAAACCTTGCCTGCATGACGCATATTTGAAATTTGCGCAGCAGTTAATTGTTTCATAATTTTGCAACAGTATCCTTTACTAAAGCATATGTATCAGCCGGAGTATTTTCAAGCTTATCATGTACTACAAAAAGTTTATTTTGTGCACGATAAAAATCCAAAATTTCTCCATTGTTCAACTTGAAATTTTCCAAGCGTTTTTGAATAAATTCTGCCTTATCATCATCGCGTTGATATAAGTCTGTGCCACCACACTTTTTGCATTTGTCAATTTTATCCCAACGAGTTGAATGAATTGTACCACATGCACGACACATATAACGGCCGCCTAAGCGAGTATGTACAATATCATCTGTTACATCAATTGCAATTACTAAATCAACTTTTAAGACTTTATCTAAAGCAATGGCTTGATTTAATGTACGAGGAAAACCGTCTAAAATAACA
>JAFYKU010000072.1 GCA_017537405.1 Clostridia bacterium | reverse complement strand
GGTAAGCATATAGATGCAACTTCGATTTTTAATGGTTCAATTTCTTTGCGTAGTGCGATTGTAAAAGTTTCCAATGCTTTCTTGCTTGCACTATAAACGCTGTTAAAGGCTGGGGCAGCGTTAGCCAAGCTGCAAGAAATATTAATGATTTTACCTTTGCGGTGTTCACGCATAAATGGAATAACCGCTTGACAAGCACTTACTGCACCTAAGAAGTTTGTATTCATGACTTTGACAATGTCGGTTGTTAACAATTCTTCCACAGCTCCGGTTAAGCCAATCCCGGCATTATTGATTAAAACATCAATTTGTCCTTCTTTATTGTAAACTTTGCGAATTGATTCTTTAATTGAATCGGGATTTGATACATCTGTTTCAATAAAGTTAATATTATCGTCATTGCCTTTTTCGCGTGATAAATTATAAACAATATCGGCATACAAAGAAAAGCAGTGGGCAGCCGCTAAACCAATGCCCGATGAAGCACCTGTAATGACGACTACGCGCTTATGCCAAATAGATGGATCTGCCAAAGCGGTAACATCGCTTAATGGTTTGTTAGCGGCTTCGATTTGTTCAGAATCTAAACGCTTTTCTAATACGCTGATTGCATCATCTAAATCAAGTGGTTCATCGCTTGCAATTTGATAATCATCTTGCCCTAAATTAAATTTATTTTTCATACTTTATAGTATACTACTGTCATATTCTTTTCTCAACATATTTTTAAAATTTAATTGTTAGTTTGACAACTGTTTTTTGTTCGGTATACCATATAAAATATGGAAATATCTGTAATTGCGACAACGCATCCAAATCATCAAACATCAAAAAAGGAGCTTGACCGTTTTGGCGGGATGGCTGCTGGTGTATGTTATATGGCACACGATTTCGCGACATTGCGTGCGGAAGACGAAATTAAAACTTTTCGTCGTGCTGATTTAACTAAGAACAGCGGACACCACAGTGTTTATGACCATGCGACAATTACTTTATATTTGCACTGTATTCCTCGCGTTTTGGAAGGTATGTTAGATAATGAGCGTTATATGGTGTCTTCGGTCAAAAGTGGACGCTATACCTTGCATCCTTTACCCGCAAAAGAACAAGCTGTTTATGATAAATGGTTGGAAAAGTTTGTAACTTTAATTCGCAATACATATCAAACCGATTATCCTCAATTCTTTACCGACAATAAAATTAAAAAATTAGCCATGGAAAATGCTCGCTATCTCACTAGTTGCTTTACTATGGTTTCCATGTTACATACGATTTCTTATCGTCAATTGAATTACTTATATGGCTTTTTTACAGATTATGCCGAAAAAATTAAGGGTAGTAAAAATCCATTTGAAGTAAAATTGTATCCGTATATTGTTGAATTTTTAGAGCAATTAAAAGCAACAGGTTATGTAGATGAAGTTTTAACACAAAATGGTAAGTCACGACGAGTTTCCATGTTTTGCGAACGCCCTGTGGTGGAATATTTTGGTGATGTTTATGCTACTAATTTCCGATGTTCTTTTGCAGTTTATATGCATTTGAACCGTCACCGCACTTTAAAATATTATATGAAGACACCAACAACTCCCGAAAATTTAGAATTTTATATACCGGAAATTATAGCCGATAAACCAGAGTTGCGTGCCGAATGGCTATCTGATTTGGATAGCTTGCGTGGCAATTATCCACAAGCCATGTTGGTTGATGTTAGCGAAATGGGCAATTTAGATGACTTTATTCTAAAAGCGATTGAGCGTAAATGTTCTTCGGTTTTATTAGAAACAACCCGTGTGGTGAATGATGTTTTAAATAAATATCAAAAAGCATTGGCTGCAAGTAATCATGACGGAGCAGAGAAGTTAGCAATCATGCAAAAAGGTGCCAAATGCACCTTCCCAAATTTTAAATGTCCAACACCATGTGGTTTTGCGTTAGGCGTAACAGAAAAACGCAAAATTTAATTTACGAGATTAAGCTAACCAAACTAAATCTTTATGAACGCACATACTGATGATGTCAACAATCCATAAAATATTCCAACCGAAGAAAATGCGTAAAACGCCAAACCAATATTGTTCTCTTTGAAAGCAAATAATGATACCAAATATACAACCTAAGATTGGTAAAAATGCGATTAACAAGGACGGAATGAAGCCAAGTCCAAAATAAGCTCTTTGTGCCATACGCGTCATTATAAACCGCACGCAATAAAGACGCAAGCAATTTTACGCAGTTTTCTTGATTTTTAGATTTTTTTTCAATTATGGAGCTGTTGAACGGACTTGAACCGTCGACCTCCGCCTTACCAAGGCGGTGCACTACCGACTGTGCTACAACAGCAGGTCAACTGTTAAATATTGTAACACAGTTGTTTATATTTGTAAATTATAAATTGAGATTTCCTTTTCTGCTGTTAATGCTTTTTTTTCTTTTTTATTGAAGTTTTCCAAATGTTTTTGATTTGGTCTTTTCTTATTTTGTCTTTTTCTTCAAATGCTTTAGCGTCTTCTTTAATTTCGTTAATCATTTTTTCTTCTATTTGGGTATGTAAACTGCCGCCTTGTGCTAAGATAGCTTTTTCTTCCATTCGTTTTTCTTTAAACATGAAAGACAAAACGGATTTGAATATGCCGCTATCTTCGATATCCAATTCGATCGATAAACGCAAGTAATCAATTTGTTTGATGATATTATGAATTACAAATTCAAAAATAATTTGTACGATTAAGAGTACGAATGACAATATGTTAATTAAATTGGAAAGGGTAATGTTAAAGTTGGACAAGGTTTCATACATAGCAACGCCAATGAGTGTAAAATTAGCTACAAACTTAAAAACTTTGGTAATAAATTTATACTTGCGTTTTTTTTCTGCGGATTGTCGTTTTTCGTTGCGCAGTAATTTTTTATTCTCTTGTATAAAAATTTCAATAAAAAACAAAGCTGCTATTGTAACAATTAAAAGTGAATAAATAGCTATATACAAGGGATTGTGTATATTTTGAATAATCAAATACACATAGTAGGCGATAAATGCAAACATGCTGATATAGTTAAAAACGAGTACTGCTTTCAGTAGGTCATTTTTAATGACATTAATTCGCGCGCGTGTGTGTTTAGTTTCTAAAACTGCCATGATGTCTCCTTTGTAATATTATGATTATACCATATTTTCATGATGAGTGAATTAACTATTTAAGCGGTCTAATGCTTTGAAAATATTTAATACAGCTACGGGATTGTTTTGCTCAATTTGCTTCAAAAGTTCTTTTGTTTCTTGGCGTTTTCCAATTTTATCACATTGACCCAAAGGGCAGCCGCAATGAATAAAATTTAAACCATTTGCATCACGCCAATTTTCAATATCGCGTTCGCGTTCTAAGCAGAAAGGGCGGATTAGTGTCATGTCGGCGAAATTCTTGCTGGCAACTTTTACTGGCATAGTTTTAACCTGCGCATTTTGCATCAAATTCATCATAATAGTTTCGGCTATGTCG
>JAFYKU010000071.1 GCA_017537405.1 Clostridia bacterium | reverse complement strand
TCTTGACTTATATATGACCGAAACTTCTAATGCAAAAGAAGATGTTGCTAATTTGACAAAATGTATGTTGTTGGGGTTTCATATGCTACGGAAATTTTAAGATAATATTATAAAAAAAGAACTCTATGTATAGAGTTCTTTTTTGATAGTTTCAAAAGTTAGTGACTATGGTGTTTTTTTGTTCGGAATTATTTTAACTTGACAGCGTCTAATTTGCGCAAGGGGAAAGGCAAACGCGCACCTTTTTTGCGGTAGTCTTTCAGTAATTGTTTTTTGACAAAAGACGGACGCAAGTCTAGTTTTTCAATTTCATCAATGTCTAACCAGACTGGATTATAGCTGCCGCCTTTGCGTTCTGGGTCAGTATATTCCTCCGCATCGGTTTGGTGCGGTTCGCCGCTTTGATATTCGCAAACCATAAATGATTGCCAGCCGTCACCGCGATGATGTTTGTGGTCTTCATACCAGAATTTATAAAGTTCGCGGAATGGACGAGCCACAACACCAGTTTCTTCCAAAACTTCGCGCGCACAAGCATCGGACAATGTTTCACCCGCATCAATATGCCCACCCGGAAAAACATAGTATTCTTGATTATCACGGATACGGTGAATGGCTAATAGTTTCTTGTCACGAATAACAATGCCGCGCCCAATAATACTGGGTTCTTTTTGCCAAGCTTTTTGTTTCGGGGCTTTAGCAAAACCAGTCAATAATTGTTGCATTTGATATTGTAAGTTGTCGCCCAAACGATTGATGCCGTCTTTAGTCATGCGTCCGTCTTCTAAATATTGAGTACTATCAATTGCGGTACCAACTTTCAAACGCGTTAAGCGGAACAGACGCATCGGGCGGTCAGTAACCACAGGAATAATCGGAACACCGGCACGCAAAGCCACCATTGCCACACCATTTTGGATTTTTAATTTTTCGTCAGTATTGAATGAACGGTGACCTTCTGGCATCACAAGCAACATGTGGTTTTGTTTCAAAACTTTTTGACTGTCACGGACTAAAGCTAATTCCGCATCGGCTTTGACTGGAATACAATCCATGCCCTTGAAAAACCAACGGCTAAAACCTTTTTCAAATAGTTCGCCTTTAATCCAGAAATGACTTTTACGCCAAACATCAATCACTAACAACGGGCCATCAAAACCGTTGCGGTGATTCATCGCCAAAATAACCGGCTTGCCGCGGTACTTGCGAAGTTCTTTCTTGT
This sequence comes from Clostridia bacterium, assembly GCA_017537405.1. Classification (GTDB taxonomy): domain Bacteria; phylum Bacillota; class Clostridia; order Christensenellales; family UBA1242; genus RGIG8050. Next base: position 2,379 of record JAFYKU010000071.1, on the reverse strand, counting down.
TAATCCATTTCGTCCAAAATAAAAGCTTGAACGGAATATAGCAAATAAACTTTAAGATAAATCTTAACATAATTTTATTTTAATATAATGGATAACATTTCGTCCACTACTTCATCAGCTTGCCGACCAGTTGTGTCAATTTCAATGGCATCAGGAACTTTAATCAAAGGCGCAACTTCGCGTTCGATATCTAAGCGGTCACGCTCTGCAGTCAAGCGTAAAACTTCTTCATAAGAAATATTTTCACCCTTTTGGATAAAATCACGGTGACGACGATGTGCGCGTTCTTCCAAACTGGCCATAACAAAGAATTTAAAATCAGCGTGCGGGAAAGCCACCGAAGTTGTTTCGCGTCCTTCCACCACTAAACTTTGGTCGCGCGCTGTTGCGTGTTGAATTTTATGCACACGGTCTTGGACAGCCGGGTCTAATGCTAACACCGGCACACGAGCCCCAACTTCCACAGTACGAATTTGGTTGGTAATATCTTCCCCGTCTAGATAAACCAAAGTTTGTTTATCCGCGCCGCACTGAATCTCAATGTTACTGCGAGTATAATCTTTACCGCGCAAATCACAAACCGCAATGGCACGGTAAATAGCTCCGGTATCCAAACATAAAATCTTTAATTTTTGTGCCAACATTTTGGCGATGGTTCCTTTCCCGCTGGCGGCGGGTCCGTCAATTGCAATAATCATATTAAAACTCAATGTAGCACGGAGTCTGTATTTTGTAAAAGCAAATTATCGACTTGTAAACCACATGGAAGCATGGTAACATGAATTGTTAATTAGACGCTTGCTGTCCGCTTGACGGGCAGAGGAAAGTCTGGGCATCAAATGGCATCATGCAAGCTAACGGCTTGTCGCGGTGACGCGAAGGACAGTGCAACAGAAAACAAACCGCCCGACTTTGTGCGGGTAAGGATGAAACGGCGGAGTAAGAGCCCACCGCACTACGGGTGACCGTAGTGGCAATGTAAACCCCATGAGATGCAAGGTTAGCGGTCGAGATTTAATGGCGGCCAGTCAACTCGGCCCATACACCGCGTGAGCGTATCGGTGACGGTACGCCAAGATAGATAAGCGTCCACGACATAACCCAGCTTACCGATTAACTTAAAAAAGCCCGCAAGGGTTTTTTTAATGTTTGTCGCATTTTGTCAAAATATAATTTGATGCCAATTTACAAGTGTAGTATGCTGGGCTTATGTTGCGTCGCAAACTGATTTTTAATCTTGTTGTTCTGGCAGTTTGCGGAGCGATTGCTTTGACGATACCCGTCATCGCCAATCATTTCAAAAAGAAGCCGACAGCGGCAACATCAAATAACAACAATCCGAATAGTTACAAATTAACTAGTTATTTTGTGGGCGACCAAAAGCCATTATCCGATGTACATTTGGTATGGCAACTTTGTTTAACAGACAATTACAATCATGTTGTCGCTAATTGGGAAGAAATTTACAAAGACACCAGTCATAACTTTACATTAGCTTATGATACAAAATGTTTAAACTTAACCGCCAGCGGTTTGGTCTACCAAGGTATTCTCAATCAAATTGATTACGAAAGTTTGTACACAGAGGGGTTTCGCAGTACTGTAACTTACAAAGGTTTTACCTGCGAAATTTGTTTACCTTAAACTTCACGGCGATAATTAACAAACCAACCTGCTGTAATAAAAATCACGCCGTAGCTCAATGGCAAGAAAATTGCACGCAATAAAAGCTTAGTCGGCATTTCCAAATAAAAGATGGTATCAAATAACGCCGTAAATAAATTTTGGAGATTAAAATTTTGAATCTTAAAATCAATTTCCAATACAGAAAATATTAATTCTAAAATTACAAAAGCAAAATTAATACCAACTAAGTTCAAAGCTACACTACCGCCAACTTTACCAATCATCATGCTAATACCAAAGAACATTGCGTGGAAGCCAATCAAAGTCCAAAATTGCAAGGCCATGACGCCCCACTGCCAGCCAGCTAAACTGCCAACGCTGCTACCCAAAATAACAGAGCATAAGAAAGTAAACAGCAAATAAACCAGCGCCATAAACACAGTAACAAACAAAGAAATTAAATACTTACTAAAAAATACGGCACTACGACTATACCCACGCGCGTAAATATTTTTAATCGTTTGTTGGTTGTAGTCTTGGCAAATAAACAACGCCACAAAGATACCCAAGAACGCTACGAAACCACTATTCAAAATCATGTATATCATATTGCACGCAGGTTCCAAGATTCCGTAAATTTTCAAAGACAAAATGGTTAGCAAAATAATTAACAAGCCAAAACCAAAGCAAATGTAGAGACTTTTTTGGCGCCATAATTTACGCCATTCAAACTGCAACAACTTAATCATGCTT
>JAFYKU010000070.1 GCA_017537405.1 Clostridia bacterium | reverse complement strand
ATCCATCGCAACATCTTTTGTCGCTTGTTTTTCAATTAATTCAGCTTCGGCTTGAGCTGTTCGTTCGGCGATATCTGCGGAAGCAAGTCTTCGTTCTTCGTCATGTACTTTTAAACGCTGTGCTAACTTCTCTACCCACATAATCAAGAGCCAAAGCAACGCTAACCCAACGATTCCTAAAAAGAGCCATAACCATTCCATATACTTTAACTTATCTTGAAATTAAGGTTTTGACAACTTATTTTACGGTTTGCACGGTAGTATCGGAGGCAAGTACTGTTTTATTTTTGTCTTTTTTGTCGCGACAGAAAATTGCATAAAAAGCAGGAACCACGAACAAAGTTGTAATTGTTCCAAACAACAAACCACCAATCGAAACAACGGCTAAAGGTTGCATGATAGCTGTGCTACCACCTTGATTAAATAAAGACCAACCAAAAGCCATTGGCACCATTGCTAAGATTGTCGTTAACGCGGTCATAAAAATTGGACGAAGACGCGTATGAATTGCAGATACCAAAGCTTCTTTTACCGATAATCCATCTCGGCGTGCTTGGTTCGTATAATCCACCGCCAAAATACCATTGTTGATAATAACACCCATCAAAATCAAGCAACCAATCAATGCTGGGATCGATAGTGGCATACCGCACATTGCCAACAAGATGAATGCACCTGTAAAGCCCAATGGAACGCAAATTAAAATGATAAACGGCATCAAGAAAGATTGGAAGATAGCAACCATGACTAAATAAATTAACAAGAAACCGACCAACAACGCCATACCCATAGCAGAATAAGTTTCGTTCATTTGTTCTTCAAAACCATTGTCTAAAACCGAAACTGTTTTAAATTCATCGGTGGCGATTAATTCGTCAACATATTGATTTAATGTGCTTTGAATTTTATTTACATCGGCACTGGGGTCAGCTTTGATACTAACTGTTGCTGCATAACGATTATTGTATTTTTGAATTTTTACTCCTGTGTTTTGACTATAAACAACGCTGCGGATACCAAGACTTTCTTTATCGCTGTTGAATTTATTCGCTAATGCTGAGCTAAAATTGTCTAAAATCGCACTACCCACTTGGTACGCGGTTTGCGTAGCTGTGGCACTGGCATCAACAGTAAAGGCAACTGAAACTTCGTTTGACATAAAAGCACCAGCCAAAGAAGAAGTCGAAACCTCAATATCGGCGAAGTTAGAATTATCATAATTTTGCAAGGCATGGTAAAGTTTTTCGCTAGCTTGATTTGTCGTTAGGCTGCGGTCATCTTTTAATTTGATTTCCGCGTTAATACTTGCAATTCCGCCAGATAAGATATCCGCACCAGAATTATATGAAATCACACACTTTTCAATATCTTTGTCCAAAGCTTTTACAATTTCTTCATATAATGGTTGGCCTAAACTACTTGCGTCTAGGTTAGCAGCCGTATTCCCCGCCGGAGTCAAAGCAACCGAGACACTTAAAGTTCCTTCGTCTGTTGACGGCATCAAAATAAAACCATTCACCAATAACAAACAGGCAGAACCGATAAACAACACAAAAGCCAAAGCCACGGTCAACCATTTTTTATTAATACAGAAACGAATTGTCTTGTCAAAAATTTGGTGAAGGCGGCCTGTAAATTTACGCCAAACCAAGACAATTTTTTGACCCAAAGTTGCTTTTTTTTCATTAGCAATAACAATTTCTTTTGCCGGTTTTGGGTTAATTTTAAAGGTCGAAACAATACATGGCAAGAACATAACTGCCACAACAAAGGAACAAAGCAAGGATAAAATAATGACCCAAACTAAATCCGTGAACATCTCCATCATCAATCCTTCCAAGAAAAACATCGGGAAGAAGACACAAATGGTGGTCAAGGACGATGCTAACATCGCCATCATAATTTGTGATGAACCTTTGATGCAGGCATCTTTTAACGGCATACCCTTATGGCGTAGGCGATAAATATTTTCCAGAACAACAACCGAATTGTCAACCAGCATACCGACAGCCAAAGCCAAACCAGACATAGAAACGATGTTCAAATTGATACCCATAAAATACATGGCAACGAAAGTACCAACCAAAGCTAACGGGATTGAAATACCAATCGCCAAAGTCATTTTGAAAGAACGCAAGAACAAGAACAAAATAACCAGAGCCAAGATACCACCAACAATCAGGTTCTCTCCCACTGAACCGATAGATTGATTAATGTACTCACCTTGACTGCTGGTGATGTCATAACTAAACTCTGGATTTTCAGCTTTTAATCGATCCAAAGTACGAATCACATTGGCACAAACTTCTGCGGTAACGGCGTTACTGCTCTTTTGAATTGAAATACTGTAAGTATTCTGTAAACCGTTGTTAGTACCTTGCCAAGCTTGGTCGTTGTTTAAAGTATTATCAAGATTTGATGTAACTGTACCGACACCAACGGTAGTAGAAATTTTATTTAAAACTTTATTTTCCAACCATGCTCGGTTTTGATCATCATCAGCTGCCCCATTGTAAGCAACAGTTACATACATAACCGGCATTAAAGATGGGTCAATTTTCAAAATTGTTTTATTAAATTTAGTACCATAGTTAATGGTATCATCTAAAGCCATGTTTTCAAAAGCCAGCGCTAACGCTGTTAAATCCACAGTAGCATCACTGTTGTATTCCAAAGTGACCATGACTAAGCCAAAAGACAACATGGTCGAACAATCCGTATTTTTAACACCATTAATCCCAGACAAAGCTACCAAAGTATCGTCTGTTAAATTTTCCATTTGCACTTGTTTGGGCATAACTGCGGTCATCAATAGTTGTTGAAAACCTGCTGTTTGTGAAAGAACTACATATTGCGCAGCCACCTCGTTATGGGCAACAATCGCACCAAGCGAAGCCATAATTTCTTCGGGTTTACCGTTTAAAATTGCCAATAAGTCAGCCGCATCGTTATTAATTTTATCTGGATTTGTCGGATAGTTAGTTGCATAAGTTTCGGCAGCCGCTTCCTTAGCTCTGCGCACCCCTTCTTTGTTGGCTTGTTCCATTAAATAAGTTTCGTTAGGACTTAATACTACCACTGCATAAGGTAAGTTCATCGATGGAAACAAGTCCACAGACATTTTCGAAAAAGCAAAAACACCCAAGACAATGATGGCCATGATACACACAAATACCGTATAAGGTTTGTGAACACCCACTTTGGCAAACCAATTTTCTTGAATGTTTTGATCTAATTGATTTTGATTTTTTTCCATAAGTACTAATTATGTACCGCACTCATGAATTTGTCAATAAATGGTCGAATCGTTTATTTAGCTTTACTGTTTTTCTTTTCGTTTTCTACTGTTTGTGTTGCCATTGTTTCTTTAATCGAAGTAAACAAAGTTGCTACATTGGCTAAATCATTAGGCACAATAATTTTGGTTGCAGCACCGTTTGCCAAAGATTTTAAAGCTTCATAACCTTGTAAAGTTAGGTATGCGGCATCTGGTTGTGCCGAGATAATTTTTTCAATGGCTTGTTGTTGCGCTTCGGCTTCCGCTAAGACTTCATATTTATGAGCTTCCGCACGCAAGATAGCCGCTTCTTTTTCACCCTCGGCAACTAAGATTTTACTGCGTTTTTCACCTTCGGCTAACAAAATGTTTTCGCGGCGTTCGCGTTCAGCGCGCATTTGCTTTTCCATGCTTTCTTGAATTGCAGCCGGCGGCAAAATATTTTTCAATTCAACGCGAGTAACTTTGATACCCCATGGATCCGTTGCAGTATCAATAATTTCACGCATTTTAGTATTAACGGTGTCACGACTACTTAGCGTTTCGTCTAGCTCTAATTCACCCACGATATTACGCAAAGTCGTTGCAGTTAAATTTTCAATTGCAGCCATTGGTCGTTCGATACCATAACTGTATAATTTGGGGTCAACAATTTGAAAGAAAACAACACTGTCAATTTGCATAGTGACATTGTCTTTGGTAATTACAGGTTGTGGTTTAAAATCGGCTACCTGTTCTTTCAAAGTAATAGTTGGTAAAGTACGATCTATAAACGGGAAGATAAAACGCAAACCCGTTCCTAAGGTACGATGATATTTCCCCAAACGCTCTACAATTAACGCGGTTCCTTGTTTGACAATACGAATTGACATAGCCAAAATCACGCATAAGGCAACGCCAATTACAGCAATCGTAATAATTAAAGCTTCCATATTCATTTTTTTCTATCTCCTTTTTTATTTTACGGTTTCCGCCACAGCCGGCTTAACAATCATTTTGTTGCCTTCTACGCGTTCAATTGCAACAAGGTCACCTTGCTTCAACTCCGCATCACAAGCAGCAGTCCAAACAACATCATTAATTTTAATCGAAGATTTGCCATCGACAACATCGGCTAATAAGCGTGTAGTCTTACCAAAGTTTTGGTCAACATTGGTTGGGACAGTTGGTTTCTTCATAAATCGTTTTACCAATGGACGAGTTGCGCAAATAGCTACAATCGACACAGCAAAGAAAGCAATTAATTGCCAAACGATATCGACACCAAAAATTGCTAAGATTAAAGACACCAAAGCGCCCAGCGAAAAACAACACGCAAAGAAATCGACTGTAAAAAATTCTAATAATAATGTCGTGGCAATTACAACTGCCCAAACTATAATCATGGTTGTTGTTAACATATTAAATATATATCAATTTTTTAGTGTTTGTGTCCACTTTTTTTTTGCAAAGTATTGATACGCTCACGATATTGAATTGCCAACTCAAAGTTCAAATTTTGACTGGCTGCGTTCATTAATTCAGTCAGCTGTTCAATCGTCAAATCATCTTCTTTTACTGCACCCTTCTCTTTCTTAGTAATATACAATGAATTTTTTATTGAACTGTAAACAGTCCGCGGAACTATGTTGTGTTCTTGGTTATAGTCCATTTGGATTTGACGGCGGCGCGCGGTTTCGTCCATCGCGGCTTTCATACTTGGTGTAATCTTGTTGGCATACAAAATAACACGCGCTTTGGCGTTACGCGCAGCACGCCCAATCGTTTGTATTAAAGCCCTTGTCGAACGGAATAAACCTTCCTTGTCCGCGTCCAAAATCGCCACCAATTCGACTTCTGGCAAATCCAAACCTTCACGCAATAAGTTAATTCCGACAATAACATCAAACTGGTCTTGACGAAACGCCGTTAAAATTTCAGTCCGCTCTAAAGTGTCAATTTCACTGTGTAAATATCGCACTCGCACTTGGTTTTCGGTTAAAAATGCAGTCAAATCTTCCGCCATCTTTTTGGTCAAGGTTGTGACCAATATTTTACCTTTTCCCGCTGCAACCGCACCAATTTCTTGTAACACATCACTGACTTGATGATCTTTGTTGCGAACAATCACTTCGGGATCCAACAACCCTGTTGGTCGAATAATTTGTTCGACCACATGTTCCCCAGCCAATTCCAATTCATAACTTTCTGGAGTCGCGGATACATAAATACACTGCCCTAAGCGTTGATTAAATTCTTGAAAATTTAGCGGACGATTATCATACGCCGACGGCAAACGGAACCCAAAATCAACCAACACTTTTTTGCGTGCTCGGTCACCATTGTACATGCCGCGAATTTGTGGCACGGTAATATGCGACTCATCAATAAAAACCAAATAATCATCGGGAAAATATGACATCAATGTATACGGCGGCTCACCGGGTTGACGCCCATCAAAATAGCGTGAATAGTTTTCAATCCCTTTTACAAAACCTAATTCCGCCAACATCTCCATGTCGTAGTTAGTGCGCTGCGTAATACGATGACTTTCAACCACCATATTATGGTCATCGAAGAACTTTTTTTGTACGGCTAAATCCGCACGAATTTTTTCAATTGCTTCTTTCAAGCGTTCAGAACCGACAGCAAAGTGTGATGCCGGGAAAATTGCAATATGCGACAATGAAGAAATTTTCTGTCCGGTTAAAGCATCAATTTCAAAAATACCTTCAATTTCGTCACCCCAAAATTGAACACGAATAGCCACATTAGAAGCATACGCTGGGATAATATCCACAATATCTCCGTGCGCCCGAAAGCTACCGCGAATGAAATCAACATCTGCACGCTTGTATTGGTTGTTTACCAATTTGGATACTAAATCACGGCGATTCATTTCCATACCAGGTCGCAACGAAATTCCTAATTTGAAATATTCTTGTGGCTCACCCAACCCATAAATACAAGAAACCGAGGCCACGACAATCGTATCGTTACGCTCGCACAAAGACGAAGTAGCCGCATGACGCAATTTATCGATTTCGTCATTGATGGCCATGTCTTTTTCGATGTAAGTATCAGTTGCCGGTAAATAGGCCTCGGGTTGATAATAATCGTAATAACTAACAAAATATTCGACACGATTTTCCGGAAAAAATTCGCGAAACTCATTGCATAATTGAGCTGCTAAAGTTTTGTTATGCGCAATAACCAAAGTCGGTTTATTTGCATTTTTAATCACATTGGCCATGGTAAAAGTCTTACCACTCCCCGTGACACCTAACAGAACTTGATGTTTTGCGCCATCTTTGATACCTTGCGTTAAAGCAGCAATGGCACGCGGTTGGTCGCCGGTGGGCTGATATTGAGAAACGAGTTTAAAGTCCATATATTATTTTCCGGCAATTCTGTTTAAAATTAAACCTAAAATGAAAGCGACCACAGCACCACCCACGGTTAAACCCAATTTCCATAACAAAGACTTTACCATTTGGCGTTTTTGTGATTGGCGTTCGCGGTCAAATGCGGCACCACGCATTGTTAACGAAACTAAGAAATAAAGCTTACCGTCTTTGTCTTTCTTTTCGCACTCGATATAGTCGTCTAATGCTAAGTTACTCATTACAACATCTAATTGGCGAGCTGTGATTTCGTACTTAGGCATCAACGCAGCTAACAATTCTTTGGGGGTGAAAATTCCTTTATTTTCACCCTTGCATTTTTCAAAAATATAGGACATGACGCGCGCTTCAGTCTTATTTAACATCTTCTTTGGTATCCTCTTTTTTTGGAGCTTTTACTTTTTTCGCTGCGCGTGGAGCGTCAACAAAACGGGTTGCGCGTGCAGTTTTAATGAAGTAGTAAACTACACCAGCTAACAAGCCAACAGACAATACGATTAAGATAATACCCCAAACATTGTTTAAATTATGGTTGCGGTTGGTTACATCAACATCAATTGTAAATTCAATTGAAGCAGAAACAGATGAGTTTGTATATTTGTTTGGCATTGAAATGTTAACTTTGTAAGTACCACTTCCACGGCTTAAATCAAATTTATACATAAATTTGCCATCTTCGGTAATCTTAATTGATTCAGTTTCGTCTGCTTTATCGGTCCAGTCACTGCTGTCAATAAATGCACCACCGTCAAAGCTTACAGAAACTTTTACATTATCATAAAGATATGCAGTTGTTAAATCATTTGGATTTATACCAGCATTGTTATCATCTGGATGTGGACCATTCGCAATCAAAGCTTCCATATCAGTGTTACCAGTAAAGTAAACTTTTGACATATCAATCGTTACATATCGATGACCATCAATGTTTTCAATCACAACATCTTGTGTGCTTTCTTTGTTAATTTCTTGATTGCCTTTACCGTCTTCATTGTTATATGTCAAGAAACCTTCGTTCCAAGCCAATGTACCATTTTGTAAGTTACCGAATGAAACATTGAAGCTTAAAGTTGTAGTGCTGGTTTTGTAAGAAACTGTATACACACCTGCAACACTGCTTTGGCTCTTAGCTGCTTCTAAATAATTAGAAGCATCGTACTCAGTTTTGCAGTTAGCATTGAATTTACCTTCTGGACGGAAAACAAAGTATTCCTTAATTGGATTAATAACACTGGCTTTATCTACACTGCCACCAGCATTCTTTTTCTTGCTAGAAACTAAATATTCGCTGTTACCGCTTTTTTGAACAGTAATTTCGACTGCGTCTGAACTTTGTGTATCGGTAATTAAGTTTGGCATTGGAATTGCGATTGCTGGATACATATAACCGGTAATTGCATCATTCTCGTAGATAGGTTCCAAATATTTCCACAATGATGCACTATCAACAACGAAGTCAGTTGCGGCACCATAGTTAGAATCAACAAATTGACCTAATGTAATTGCATATGCTGGATTCTTTTCGGTAAAGTTGCTGGAAAGTTCATATTCCTTGCTATCAACAAGGTGTTTACCTGCAGTAGCTGTACCTGTTGTATTATCAGCTGTTACAGTATTCCACAAAACACCTGCATCTTTATAAGCTTCACCAACGCGAATAGTTTCGTTTGTCGTGTTATAGTTATTGACTTGAACAACATAGTTAACAGTTTTTAAGAATGTACTTGTACTGTTTTCGGTTTTGTAGAATTTATATTGGAAAGTATATTTTCCTTCTTTGTTTGGTGCAAAATTATTTCCCAAAACACAATTTGGATCGTTAACACCCATTACTGTAACTGTATAGTAACCTTTAACTTGATTAGTAACATTACCGTTAATATCATATGCGTATAATTGACGATTTTTTGCAAAGTATTTTTCGGTACTGGAACTATCTTTGCTGATTACCCAGTTTGGTAAAACCAATGTTTCGCCTAATGCAATAGTTTTATAATCATTGCTTGCCAAAGTATTCAAACTCAATGGAGTTACACCCCAATCACCGCTTGATTCAATCGTAATGTCAGTAACCGAAGTTGTAACTTTTTCGCTGCCGAATGCTTTTGCAGTAACAACTAATTTGTATTCACCACTAACACTAGGAGTGAAATATAAATTTTCAAATGCAAGTGAATTGCCATAAGAAGAAATTGAACTTACGATTTCCGCATCAGCTTCGTCACTGTTCATAACATTAACAGGAACCATTTTGGTACCTTTAACTTGGTAAACTGCAACGCTCATTTGACCATCAACTGCACCGTTCCATGTCATTGCAACTTTACTAATTTTAATGGTTTCGCCAGCAACATATTTATTATTATTGCCACTAAAGTCTGGATTTGCAATTGTTGCTTCTGCAACACTATTAACAGCGTTAATTTTAAATTCAGCACGCTTCCATGCATAGCCGTATTGTGCGAATTCATCTACATTGTTGCCACTAATTGAAGTATTATTAAAGTATGTACCATCAATTGGATTTTCAACTATGTTAAATTCTTTACGCAAATTTGCTTGCATTGCGTTGAAGTTACGAGCGACAGCATAAATGTATAAGTTATCACATTTTGCCAAAGTTTCCATCGTTAACTTAGTTTTGCTATTTTCACCCACTGCGGCATTAAATGCATATAAGTTATCCAAATCAACGGTACCACGCAATTTGTTAGCACCTGTATCTAATTGCGACAAAACTTGAATACCTGTATTATCATTCCATGCAGAAGCATCTGTAATATTTGCAACTAAATAATAGTCAACTGTGATTTTATCCGTTGGAGTGTAATCATCAGTAACAGTTGGTTTGTTAAAACCAAAAGTATTTCCTTCAGATAAATAAACATCACTAACTTGGAAAACATTGTTTTCGTCAATTTTTGGCGTATTGTCTTTGTGGTTAAAATTGTTATTTACATAGAAGTACAAATATTTTGTTTTTGTGTTTGTACCACTTACACTGCTTTCATCATTTGCGAATAATGGTTGAGCTGCTTCAACAGTTACTTGAACACGATACAAACCATCATTTTTCAATAATTGAACCGTGTTACCAGCACTGGTTGGATTTTCGTTTACAAAAGAAATTGTCAATGGTTTTGTATAGTCGTAAACAAAGTTGTTTGCGTCATTTTTATTAGTACTATTTTCAACATAGTTTTTATTGTTTGAATCATTTTCAAGTGATTTACCATTTTTATCTTGAATTTGTTTAATACGGAAAGTTGTAACTTTCATTTTCTCAAATGAGGTTGCATTGTCGTGTGGGAAAATTGCTGGTAACACCAAACCATTTTCAGCATCAACAGTAATTTTCTTAGTGGTTGATGCATCTGGCTTATCGGTCATCGGCAACGCGTTTGCGTACTTGGTTGACAAGCTATCGAATTTTTCGTTATTTTCCGCAATAGTACTTTCATTGGCTTTGTCATAACCTTCAACCCAAGCAAAGTTTGGTTCGATACTGTCGCGATTGATACGAACACTGTCGCTCCAATAACGAACACAGCTATTATTTTCACCTTGTTCAACATTGTTTTTCTCAGCATCAAAGTCTTCGTTCATTTGATAACCAAACAAAGTTGAAGTTTCAAATTGGAAACGATACCAACCCAAAGCTTTAATTTTAACATTCAAGCCATCGATTTCTAAATATTTATCGGTTGCTACCCCGTTTTCTTTAATAATCCATTGACCTTCGTTATTTTTTTCAACTGTTAAATTAACGATTTTGTCAGAAGTTTTTGACCAATCACTTGGTTCTGTTGAATATGGAGAGCATTGCACTTTAACAATTTTGGTTTGTGCTTCAACATTGAATGAAGTAGAACCAACTTTTGCGCTGTCGGCAGTTGGAGCAGTTAAGGCAATGGTTGAATAATAAGCTAAGTTTTTAACACTTGGAGCAGTTGGAACATTAGCAAATGTTACTTTATCTGTTGTAACATCTTTAATTTCAATATTTGACAACGGTAAAGCAGCTAATAATTTTTTGCCTTCTGCATTATACAATTTATAAGTAACTTTCAAAATACCAGTTTTTTGAGCATCGCCTAATTTAATAACTGTTCCATTTTGGTCGATTGAAATATCACTTGCGGCAAATGCGTGGTTTTCACGAGCGACTTCTGCAGTCAAAACATATTTAACTGCGCCATCAACAGTAATATTGGCATATGCACCACCGAAAAGTGTAGCATCAGCACCTTTTTCAATTTTTTCAACTTCTACAGAAACACCATCAACTTTATAAGTGGTTGGCAATGGTAAAGTTAAAGATGTTAAATCTTTTGGAGCAACGGTAACAACATTGTTTGGCATAGTCATACCATAAGCAGTATCTGTAACAGTTACGGTATAAGTATTAAACAAAACATCGTTTGCATAGAAACGCCATTCATATTGACCGATTTCTTCGTACTTATATGTAGTAATATCAACTATACCACCAACAACATCACCATCGCGAATAACGATTTCTTTACCAGCATGGCAAAGTTTTACAACACCGCTATTCGTTACGCTAGGCGTAGTAATCGAAGTATCAACTTCTACTGTGCGCGCCGGCAAGTTCGTAATCGTATATGCAGTGGTGCTATTAACACCAGCAGCCATAGCATTAACACGCAGTGCAGCGACCACGGAAACAACCGGACTAAAAATGCCCATAACAGCCACTAAAATTAAAACAATGGCGGGCGCAAATAAGTGTTTTAAAGATTTTTTCAATTTGTCCATGATGATAATATAAAGGTATTATGTTAAATTGGCAAGATATTATTTATAACAATTGTTGACTTTACTTTAAAAACAAGACTACAATATCTGTATGACAAGCGTAATGATAAATCGTGACGGAAAATATGTCAAAATGGACCATGCTAATCTTTTAGATTTGCCAAACGATGAACGCATTTGGATTCAACTTGTAAATCCGAATGAAATTGAAGTTCATCGCGTGATTGACGAGTTACGCATACCCGAAGATTTTGTGCGTTCTGCACTGGACGATGAAGAGGGTCCGCGTCTAGATATTGATGATGACACGCAATATAGTTTAACAGTGTTTGACATTCCAGTTATCCAACGCGAACACACCAGTGATGCTCCCTACACCACAATTCCTTTATCTATTATTAAGAAAGGCAACATTACAGTAACTGTTTGCTTGCAAGACAACTTCAAGTTCCACGAAATCAAACAAGGCACATTACGCACAAATGTTTTATTGGATAGTAAAAAAATCGATTACCAATTCTTATTGGCATTCCATAGTCTTTATGAAGTTTACTTGCGTGCAATTGACCGTTCTAGCACGCGTATGGAAAGTAAATTGATGCAATCACGCAATACGGATACCAACTTGCGTGAATTGATGCGTTTAAAAAATGCCTTGATTTACTTTGCATCATCTTTACGCCAAAACATTATTGTGGCCGAAAAACTTATGGCACAAAAAGGCTTAACCGAAGATGATATTGAAACATTGGATAATATTGTCATTGAAATTAAACAAGCATTTGCAACTTGCAACCTGCAACGCGAATTAATGACAGAAACAATGAGTACCTACGCCAACATCGTTAGCAATCAATTAGCTGAGCGTATGCGTTTATTAACCATTGTTACAATTATCTTAGCTATTCCGACTTTAATTGCCGGTGTTTACGGTATGAATGTGCCACTACCCTTTGGTAATCTAGGCAATCTTATACCTTTCTTTATTGTCTGCGCCTTTATGATAGTCGCTTGTATCTGTGTTGCAGCCTGGATTGTTCCAAATCGTCATAGTATGAATAAAATACACAAGAAAAAACGCCGCCACAAAAAACAGCATTACAAAGACGACACTTATGAAGAATAACAATTTAATGAGTTAGTAAAGCCCGTGCATGAGCCAAAGCAGTTTCGCCGCCGCCAATGATACGGGCTATTTCATGTTCGCGCGCAGAAGCATCTAATGGATAGACATTAGTTACGGTTTGTTCCGCATTGACATTCTTTTGAATTAAGAAATGTGTATCCGCCATTGCTGCCACCGGTGCTAAATGTGTAACCACAATAATTTGTGACTTTTTGGATAAAGCACCTAGCTTAGCCGCCAAAGCCACACCCATCTTGCCCGAAATACCAGTATCAATTTCGTCAAAGACTAAAGTTTTTTGTGGAGCTGGGTTCGCTACAGTTTTAACCGCCAACATTAAGCGACTCATTTCGCCACCCGAAATAATTTGCGCCAATGGGCGTACAGGTTGTCCAACATTAGCCGAAAATAAAAACTCAACTGCATCTGCACCGTTCGCCTTGGGCGCAACCGCACTGAACTGAACTTCAAATTGAGTTTGTTCCATACCTAAGTCTTTTAATTGTGTAATTAATTGTACCGATAAATCACGCGCCGCCGCTTGTCGTGCCGCAGTTATATCGGCAGCCAACTTTTCCACAATCGTGGTTTGAGCATTAATTTGCGCTTGTAATTTTTGAATCGTATCCCCTGCTTCTAAAAGACGCGTGTATTCGGCTTGAGTTTTTTCCCAGAATGCTAAGATATCGGCAATGGTTGCACCGTACTTGCGTTTCAAATTTTTAATTTCATCTAAACGGTCAAACACGCTTTCTAAAGCATCAGCACTAAAGTCCATACCATCTAAATAATCACGCAAGTCGATTAAAATATCACCGATTTCACCACCCGCAACACCCAACCGCTCGGATAACACTTGCAGCTTCTGGTCATATTGTTGGACTCCGCCTAATCGCTTTTGCGTGAGACCCAAAGAACCATCGGCATCAGTTAAATTGTTTACCGCTTGCTGCAAACCTTCGGCTAATTTTTCCGCATTACGCAAAACCAAAGCGCGTTGATTTAAAACATCTTCTTCATCTACCGACAGATTCGCGCGTTCAATTTCATTTATTTGATATTGATACAAATCCAATAAACGCGCCCGTTCTTCTGGATTATCGCCAAAAGTCGCCAACTCGCTGCGTAAAGCTTGTAACTCTTGATATGCGGCTTGATACGCAGTTAAATCGATTTGTGCAAAAGCATCTAAAATATGTAAATGGTTTTTTGCGTCTAATAATTTTTCGGTATCATGTTGCCCATGAATATCAATTAAATTACTCGCAACTTCGCGCAAACCTTTTAGAGTCATAGGTTCATCGTTCACGCGAATTTCACTTTTGCCGTTAGCGTGTAAAGTGCGCACAATAATTGTGTCATCAAAAACCGCGGTTACCCGCGCAAAATCCGCCCCATGACGAATGGCATTAACAGATAATTTATCACCAAAAATGAAATTTAAACTGCCAATAATAATCGATTTACCAGCACCCGTTTCACCCGTTAAGACATTAAAAGATGCGCCAAAATTAATTTCGACAGCAGGGATCAAAGCCATATTTTGAATACGCAAAGTATTGAGCATCTTACTCCTCCATTAACTTTTCGACATCGTCCACAACTTCATAAACTTTACCCTCAGCTTGGTCTAATTCTTGCAAAACAGTTTTAACTAGTTGCGCACCATGAATAAAAGTATCCAAAGCTTGGTCAATGCGTTTTTCCGCTTGAATGGATTGTGTTAATTTTTCTAATTCCGCAATTGTTTTATTCATCGACTGTTACTCCAATTCTACCATCATTAAAGCAAATTTGCAATTTGTCTTTAGGCTGCAATTCACGAACGCTTTTGACCATTTGTCCATCTTTGGCGACCGCGACAAAATCTTTTGGAAATAAATTCATAAACCCCAAAGCTTGTGTGCGAATATGTTGCAAACGACTAGTAATAGCATATTTCATTTGTGACCATAAACGCAAAACAACATCTTTTTGTGACACTACTTCGGGAATGACCATTTCGGCAGCCGCCGATGGTGTTGGTGCACGCAAATCCGCCACATAATCCACCAAAGTAAAATCCGTTTCATGACCAACTGCCGCCACAATGGGCAAGGTACTGCCCGCCACCGCACGCGCCACAGCTTCTGTATTGAAACTCGATAAATCTTCACTCGAACCACCACCGCGTGCTACAATAATTAAATCCACGCTTTTTACACGGTTAAAATAAGCGACACCAGCACAAATTTCCCGCGCAGCACTTTCGCCTTGCACCGCAGCTGGATACAAAACTATATCTACACTTGGATTGCGGCGACGAGTAACATTCATAATATCATGAATCACCGCACCATATCGCGAACTAACAACACCAACGCGTTTTACTTTGGTTGGCATCGCTTTCTTTTTATCAAATAAACCTTCGCGCTTTAATTTTTCAGTTAAAGCTTTGAGTTGCTCTAATAAATCACCAGTGCCAGTTTTCACTAAGGCATGCACATTGAAATTAATTTTGCCGGCCTTGTGCCAATAGTCCACCGTACCACGCACAGTTACTTGGTCGCCGTTTTTAACTTTACAACGAGATTGGTCCCAACAAACACAAGGAATGGTCGCCTCGCGGTCACGCAAAGTAAACCAAATACCATTACCCCGCACCGAAGCACCGGAAACCTCACCAGTTAATAAAACATTGTGTAACATTTCTTCGGCAACAAAAACCGACTTGATGTAATTGTTTAATTGTGTTACCGATAATTCCATCTTACTCCGCCAATTTTGCTAAAAGACCATTTACGAAGCCACCGCTTTGTGCGTCGCCATATTTTTTCGCTAACTTCACAGCTTCATTAATAATGACAGCATTTGGAACTGTACCAATCATCATTTCCGCAGCAGCCAAACGCAAAACAGCTAAATCGGTTTGACGCAAACGGTCAATTGTCCATTTTTGTAAGCGTTCGCTAATGCGCGTATCTATCTTTTCACGCAAATCTAAAAAAGTATTCACAACTTGATTAATATATTGTTCTTCGGGAGCCGGTGCGGTTTTTCCATCCAAAGCCAAAGCCCAGGCGTCTTGATCAAAAGCAGCTCCGTTACCAGTAGCAAAAACCAAACGGAAAGCTACTTCACGCGATTCACTTCTGCTTAGTGCTTGCCCCATATTTAGCACCTCGCACATAGATATTCACTTTATCGATTTTTTCTTTGGTAAATTGTGTAGCAGTGTTCAAAACAGCTTCTTGCACACGGTAAGCAACATCAGGAACAGAAAAACCTGTCAACACCGAAATATTTACATCAACAATTAAATTACTGCTATCTTTGCAGCGGGAAATTTTGATGCCAGTATCTTTTTCTTTGTTTTTATAAGGTTTCTTGCCAACACTGGCAACACCGCGCACTTCTTTAATCGAAAGTGCCAAAGATTCGTTCAATAAATCATTAGCAAAACGGGTTTGTCCCAAGTATTCGCCATTTTCAATGTGTACAATGGTTTCCATTGATTATAGTTTAATATATTTTGCCAGCGTGTCAATGGTTTGTTCCAAGGTTAGATTACTGTTATCAATGTAGATGGCATCGGGTGCTTGTCTTAATGGGGCCACCGCACGATTAATATCAAGTTCATCACGCTCTTTAATTTGTGCCATAACTTCCAACAAAGAATAATGTTCGCCTTTGGCGTCTAAGTCTGCTTTACGGCGTTTAGCACGAACTTCCAAAGAAGCCGTTAAAAAGAATTTATATTGCGCGTTTGGTAAAACAACAGTTCCAATATCGCGACCTTCCAGAATGTAATTACCTTGCGATGCCACCGCGGCAATTTGGCGATTAACATAATCGCGTACGCCAATGTAAGCTGCAATCACAGGAACAGCCAAACTAACACGGTTTTCACGAATACGCGAAGTTACATCTTGGCCTTGGGTAAACACACGCAAATCATGATTTTGGGCGGAAAAAGGCGCAAATCAATCTTTTTCAAAGTCAACAAAATGCGTTTTTCATCGTAAATATCAATATCATTATCCAACAAAAACAAAGCAACTGCACGATAAGCAGCTCCGGTGTCCAAGGCTGAAATGCCTAACTTCTTAGCTAGTCCTTTTGTTACTGCGCCCTTCCCGCTGGCGACTGGTCCATCAATAGCAATGTTAATACTCATAATTTAATTCCCGCATTTTGCAAAGCGGTTAATGCCTCCCCTTTTAATAAATCTAACTTTAATGGCGTTAAGGTAATGTAACCTTGTTTTAACCAATACAAATCGCCTTTTTGTTCATAAGCATCTAAACCAAATTCCATTAACGGACTTTTTAACCAAGCAAATGTAGACCCAAACGGATTGACTTCAATTTCGTATTCGTTATCCAAAACACCATCTGTCAATGGTACTGCTACGATGTTTTTAGGTTTCATCTTAGATGGGAAATTAACATTTAAAACACCGTAATCCGGAGTATTCTTCGCCAAAAATTCTAATTTGCGGGCCACAAACTTGACGATACGGCGATAAGATTTTTCTTTCTTTTCGTTATCAACCGCAGCACTTAAAGCAATACTGCGAATACCTTCAATCGCACCTTCCATAGCAGCAGATACAACACCACTGGTGTAAATCATATTACCGCGGTTGTTGACGGGGTCAATTCCACTAATGATCAAATCGGGCTTATTCAACAATAATTTATCCAAAGCCAAAGCCACACAATCACAAGGTGTTCCGTCTACCGACCAAATTTTCACATTATCTAACACATACCATTGTTCCGCGTGTAATGGGCGTTGGTCCACAGTAAGTGAATGCCCCGAACCAACTTGTTTAGTTAATGGCGCCACAATGCAAACACGATGATGCTTGCATAATTCTTTTGCTAAAGCAATAATCCCAGGATGAAAGCAACCAGCTTCATTTGTTAATAAAATTCTCATTCTGCAATCTCCTTTTGTAACATTTCCAAACTGGTCATATCAGTACAATTATAAGTTAACGGTGCCATGATAATGTAATTCTTTTTGAAGTAAGCCATACCTGCGGTTGGTGCTTCGGCAGCATTATCCGCGGTTTTGCGTTCTACCAATTGTGCCCAATAATATTTATTACCTTTACAATCTTCTTTTTCTACATACCGTGTCATTTTGGTCAAGTTATCCATAGACGAGATACCAACACCTTGGAAGTCTTCGTATTTCTTTACAAGCGGAATTGTGATATTTAAGAATGTGTCTGTTGGAAGTTTAGCTTTCGCGAACTTATCAATATTCTTGGCAATAAATTGTGCAGCAGGTAATAAATCAGCTTCTTTATGTCCGCCCATTTGCATCGGAACTCCGACCGCGATACATGGGACATTGCTAAACGCGGCTTGCATTGCCATTCCAATATTAGATGAACAGAAAACATCGGTACCTAAAGATATACCATTACTAATTCCACAAATAACTAATTGCGGTTTACGGTGACGCATAATATTACCCAACATAATTGAAATCATGTCCGCTGGTGTTCCTTGAAATTTGTATGCCGGAATGCGCGTACCGTTTAAAGTATAATTTGAGATTTGCTTAAACTTAGTCGGAAAACCACTGTACGAAAAAGCGTTTCCTTTTTGTCGGCTGGAACCTTCCAATGAACAAACAGTAACCGAATGTTTCTTAGCCAACTCACCCGCCAAAACTTTTAACTCGGCGGATTCCAAATTTCTCACATTTGCAATTAGGATATTCATTAGTTGTATGATATACTGTTTTTAGATGAGAGTAAACAAATATCTTGCCTTATGTGGATTAGGTAGTCGCCGCCATGTTGAAAGTTTGGTGACGGAAGGTCGTGTGCGCTTAAATGGCGTGGTCATTACAGACTTAGCGACCTTAATTCCCGATGATGCTACTGTGACTGTGGATAACCGTCCAGTTAAACCGGCTGCCGACAAGGTCTATATTTTATTGAATAAACCTGCCGGTGTAGTTTCTACAACCTATGACCCACAAGGGCGCCCCACTGTTTTAGATGTGATTATGAACAATCCCAAACAATACAGTACTCTGTTAAAATCGGTACGCCTGTACCCCGTGGGACGCTTAGATTATCACACTTGCGGTTTGTTAATCTTAACGAACGATGGCGCGCTAACCAAGCAATTAACACATCCATCAACTCATGTGGATAAAATCTATCATGCAACTGTTAGTCGTCCAGTCACGAAAAACGAACTAGAAACATTATCACAAGGGGTCAAGATAGATGGTGTGAAAACAGCACCGGCATCATTTACCTATTTAAAACATGACCGCACACAAATTCAAGTCATCATTCACGAAGGACGCAACCGCCAAATTCGCAAAATGTTCGAAACTTTGGGCATTAAAGTAACACACTTAATTCGCTTGCAAGAAGGGAAATTAAGTTTGGGAAATTTACCGACGGGCGATTGGAAATTCATTCGCAAAAGCCAAATTATTTAACGGCGAAAAATAGCTTGGCGGAAAATTTCGGCAGGCAACATAGATAACGCTAACACACCAGCAAAAACGATATAACCGAAATCAATCGGAACAGTACGGAAAATTCCGCCACCAAAGAAGATAATGAAAAATTGTGAAAGCACAATGCCGGCCATAATAACAACAAATGCTTTATTTTTAAACAAACCACGCATCAAATTCAAACCATTTGAACGCGCGTTAAACGCGTTACAAATATTCAAGAACATAAAGAAGGTAAAGAACACCGTAACAAAAATATCATGGTTGCCGACAATTTTTTGAATGTACGGCGATAATAAGAACCACATACAAATCAAACTACCGAAAACACTGCCCCAAATAATTTTGTTCCACATGGTTTTGGTGATTAAACTTTCATCACGGCGTTTTGGTGGTTGTCGCATATAGATGCGTGCGGGCTTTTCCCCACCGAAAGCCAATCCCGCCAAAGTATCCATAACCAGATTAATCCATAGCATTTGAATCACCGTAATTGGCGCCGCAATACCAAATAAGGGAGCCAAGATACAAATCACCATTGCGATAAAATTAATAGTTAATTTAAAGACCAAGAACTTGCGAATACTTTCAAACAAAGTACGCCCAAAAGAAACAGCTTTGGTAATGGACTGGATGTTATCGTCCATAATCACAATATCGCCTGCCGCCTTCGCCACTTCGGTACCACTACCCATTGCAAAACCGAGTTCCGCTCGCTTCAATGCCGGTGCATCGTTGACGCCATCACCAGTCATACCAACAACTAAATTTAAACTTTGCGCTACTTTCACTAAACGCGTTTTATCTTGTGGATAAGCACGCGCCACGACACGCAACCGCGGCAAAATTGTGGCTAATGCTTGATCGTCTAAACGGTTGAGCTCATCACTGGTAAGTACTAATCCATCGGCATCTAAAATCCCAACTTCTCGTGCGACCGCCACGGCAGTGTCTTTGGCATCGCCAGTCACTAAGACGACTTGAATTTGTGCTGTATGCAAAGTCGCAATACTGGGTGCAGCTTCTTCGCGGACAGCATCGCGAATCACAACAAAACCTAACAAAATTTCGCCCTGTGTCACACAAATGACGCGCATGGCTTGCTGACTAAAATGGCTGACCTTTTGTTGCAAGCGCATGCGTTGCAAATGGTCTAACTGACAACGCGGTAACAAAACTTCGGTTGCACCTTTATAATAGGTATCGCCTTGACTGGTAGTTGTCGCCATGTATTTGGTCGCCGAAGAAAAGGGTTCGATATTTTGTTTTACAACTTGAGGTAATTTACCAGCCAATAATTCACTACCAAACGCCGCTAAAACACGGTCGGTAATATTCCCACCGATGAACCCTTGCGGCGTGAATTCTGCTTCATTATTAACCACCAACGCCGTACCCAACAACTTGCCAAAACCACCCAAATGTGCGCTAAAATCTTGCGTTACATATTGTCCGTTAGGTAACAAGACGCCACTTACACTTAATTTGCCTTGTGTAATGGTGCCGGTTTTGTCCGTAAATAAAATATTTAAACTGCCAGCGGTTTCAACGGCACTTAATTTTCGCACCAATAAATTATCTTTCATCATGGCGCGCATATTAGATGACAAAACAACCGTAATCATCATCGGTAACCCGTCCGGCACCGCCATGACGACAACAGATACCACCAATGTGATAGCGGCTAAAATTTCGGTAAAAGTTATTCCCCCACCGCTCACACTAACTAAGAAAGTGACGGCAGCAATTGCAGCCCCAATATATCCGATTGCGGAAACTAAATTTGCCAACTTGGTAAGTTTAACTTTCAACGGACTGGTCGGTGCGGATTCGGTTAAACCTTTGGCAATTTCACCATACGCCGTTTTATCACCCACTGCGGTGACACGCATGACACCGCTCCCCCCAGTCACAACAGTCCCCGAGAACAGCTGCCCCGGTGCCAAGAAATCCACTTTATCGGTTGCACCACTCGGTTCGGCATGCTTATGACATTCCAAACTTTCCCCGTTTAAGATACTTTGGTCGACACTTAAAGTGCCATCGATTAAAACACCATCGGCGGGAATCTTATCGCCACTACCTAACAAAACCAAATCGCCAACGACAATTTCGGTGGCCGCTACCAGCAAAGTCTTACCATCGCGCTTGACACGCGACTGAATTTTACCTGACATACTTTCCAACTTTTTAAAAGCGGATTCGCTGCCCATTTCGCTTAAAGTACTAACCATGACGGCAATGCAAATTGACATCACAATGCCGAAGGTTTCTAAGAAATTATGCGTGTAAAATAAACAAGCAATATTGATACCCGTTACAATCATTAAAATACGCATAATCGGGTCGCCTAAATTACCCACAAGGATTTGCCAAAAACTACGCTTGCGCGGCGGCGTTAAAACATTGGCTCCATATTGTTGTCGTGCCTTTACCACTTCGTTTTGCGTCAATCCGTGAAATTCCTGCATTGTCTATGTATATAGAGGAACAATAAAAAATTTGCTTGCAAATCACAAGCAAATTTAATTTTATACTATTTTAACCGTTATTCAAAAATTTGGCGAATTTCGTCACTGGTTTCAATGCGAATGGTCGAACGCGAAACGGGACCATACATGAAGAAGCATTGCCCACGCGGAGCTGCCACAATAGTTTCCTGCTCGCTTTTGTTAATACCACCCGCATTTTTGTACAAGGTCACCAAGTCGGTCATATCATTTGGTGCCAAAGAGAAAATCAAGCTGTATTGAGAAGCATTAATAATCGCAGCTGACTTCTTAGCAATAGCAGGCGAACCCACAAAGTCTTTAATGTTTTGAGTAATAACAATTTGCATACCATCATACTTACGAATACGCTTTGCCATTTGGAACATAAAGTCCAACGCAATTGGTCTTTGTTCATCAATGAAAACATGGGCTTCATCGACAACAACAATAATTTTACGCTTGGTATGATATTTAAGGTTAAAGTCACGGTTCTTGATAACTTCACCTTCTAAGTATTTGAAGACTAATAACATTTGCGCATTAGCAACCAATTCGTTTTTATTGGATAACAATGTTAAGAAGTTAAATACAAAGAAGTTTTCTTCCGTACGAATCGTATTTGGCCCATTCCACAAACCAGAATAACGACCGCCTTCGGCAAACTTTTCCAAATAAGTAATCAACACACGATAATTAATGCGCGAAAATTCGTCTTTGGATTGCGCGTAACTGCGCTTTGCCAATTCATACAACTCATCAAATATCGGAAACTGTTCGGGTTTAACTTTTGCGAAATCGGTATACT
>JAFYKU010000069.1 GCA_017537405.1 Clostridia bacterium | reverse complement strand
GCTACCAGAGCAGGTAACGCTAACCTTATTATAATAACCGAAAGATTGGGGTTTGTCAAATCATAAATTATGAGTTACAATAATTTTTATATGGTAGATGTTAAAATACAAGATTTAAAAACGAAAAAAAATGATTACATTGGTAAAACTGTGCAAGTTTCTGGTTGGGTAAAAAATTGCCGCGAATCAAAAACAACAACATTTTTGGAAATTAATGATGGCAGTTCTTTTAAACCAGTGCAAATTGTTATTGAAAAAGAGACAAATGCTAAAATCAATGAGGAAACTTTGAGCCGTGCAATGCATCTTGGTGTTGCAGTAACAGTGAGTGGCGTCGTGGTGACTGCTTTTAATAACCCCAATAATATCGAAATAAATGCGGAAGTCATTAACATTGTTGGTGATTGTGCTGCGGATTATCCAATCCAAAAAAAGAAAACCAGTTTGGAATTCTTGCGTACGATTCCGCATTTGCGCGTGCGTACAAACACCTTTATGGCTGTCATGCGTGTGCGTAATGCGTTATCCATGGCAATTCACAATTTCTTTCAAAAGAGAGGTTATTTTTATATTCACACACCTTTAATTACTGGTGGCGATGCTGAAGGTGCTGGTGAGTCTTTCCAAGTTGTTGCACCTGATTTCAAAGGTCACTTTTTTGGTGCGCCTGCTAGTTTAACAGTCTCTGGTCAATTAGAAGCCGAAGAAGCAGCAATGGCTTTGGGGCGCGTTTATACATTCGGTCCAACATTCCGTGCGGAAAATTCGAATACCACCCGTCACGCAGCTGAATTTTGGATGGTTGAAGCCGAGGCTGCGTTTACTAACATTGATGGTATTATTGATGTTGTGCGTGATATGATTAAATTTATTATTCGTGATGTTTTAGCAACTTGTCCAGACGAAATGGCTTTTTTTGAAAATTTCTATGAAAAAGGTTTGATAAATAAATTGCAACAAGTAGCAGATAATGATTTTGTGCGTATTGATTATATCGAGGCTATTGAAATTTTACAAAAATCTGGTAAGACTTTTAATTATCCGGTAACATGGGGTGTTGATTTACAAACAGAACACGAACGGTATTTAACTGATGAATATTTTAAATCACCAGTATTTGTTGTCAATTATCCGCGTGATGTTAAAGCTTTTTACATGAAACAAAATGAAGATGGTAAAACCGTGGCGGCAACTGATTTGTTGGTACCTGGCGTGGGCGAAATTATCGGTGGTAGTGAGCGTGAAGCTGATTATGATAAATTAGTTGCAGCAATGCAGGCTAGAAATATGAATATCGATAATTACCATAGTTATCTTGATTTGCGTAAATTTGGTACGGTACCACACAGTGGGTATGGTTTAGGTTTTGAACGCATGTTGATGTATATGACCGGAATTACTAACATTCGTGATACACAATTACATCCGCGCGCTGTTGGAGAATTACGCTAAGGAGTACAAATGAAAAGAACATTAATTAAAAATGTAAAAGCTGAATCTAAAGTTAAAATTTCGGGCTTTGTAGAAAATCTGCGCAATAAGAGTGCCATGCAATTTTTGGTGTTGCGTGACATTAGCGGTAAGATGCAGGTTACGGTAGAAAAAGCTAAATTACCAGAAATAGCTCAAATTATTGACGGTGTAACTGTAGAAAGCGTTTTAACTATTACTGGGACCGCGGTTAAAAATGATTATGTTAAATTAGGTGGTATTGAGATTATTCCCGACAGTGTGGTGGTCGACAGTGTCGCTGCTGCAGTATTGCCCATTGATAAAGAGAGTGGTTTAGATTTGCGTTTGGATTATCGTTGGCTTGATTTACGCGATCCAGCTAAAGCACAGATTTTTAAAGTGCAGACTGCATTAGAGCGTCATATGGTCAACTGGTTAGCTGACCATGGGTTTATCAATATTCATACACCTAAAATCAGTGCGATTTCCAGCGAAGGTGGTAGTGAAGTTTTTGAAATCAAAAATTACTTTGGTAATCCGGCTTATTTAACGCAAAGTCCACAACTTTACAAACAAATGAGTATGATGGCGGGTTTTGATCGTACTTTTGAAATTGGTGAATGCTACCGTGCTGAAAGTAGCTTTACTTCGCGCCATGCAACCGAGTTTACAGCATTGGATGTGGAAATTTCTCATATCGGAAGTCACCATGATGTAATGGATATTGAAGAGGCACTTTTGACCTATGTTTTGACTCAATTAAACAAAGAATTTGGTGATTTAATTCAAGCACCTAGTGTTAAGTTCCCACGCTTAACTTTACAAGAAGTTTATCAAATTTTGCGAGATGAAAAACACTATCAAATGCCAAAAGCGGCACAAGGTGATATTGATCCAGATGGCGAACGCTTAATTAGTGAATATGTTAAAGAAAAATATAATTCGGACTTTGTTTTCATTACCGATTACCCGCATGATGCGCGTGCGTTCTATACAATGGGCGATCGCTCATTTGATTTGCTTTATAAAGGCGTAGAAATTACCAGCGGTGCACAACGCGAACATCGATACGAACAATTAAAACAAAACATTATTGATAAAGGTATTAACCCAGACCACATGCAAGAATACTTAGAATTCTTCCGCTATGGCGCTCCGTCACATGGTGGTTTTGCTATCGGTTTAGCACGCTTACTGGCACGCCTGTTGGATTTACCAACCGTCAAAGAAAGTTGTTTTATCTTCCGTGGTCCAACGCGTTTGAAGCCATAATGCCATAATAATAAATATAATTAATTTATTGCGTATACCATACTTTGTGGTATACTTTTTTTATGGATGCAAAACAATTAGCTGTTTCGCGAATCACTGGTCGAAGAAGGACGATCATGCAAGCTGCAGTGTTTATGATAAAGAGTGGTATGAATAAGTACGAAACACCATTTTTAGAATTTAATGAAGGTAAAGATGTAGTTACTGTTCATGAATTTTCTTCTTTTAAAAAAGCTTTGGATTATTTGACTAAAGCCAAGGATTCATCAGCTTTAGAACGCGTCGAGTACGAACTACAAAAAGAAATTAACACTATTCGTGAAAAAGAACATTCGGCTACAAACAAAAAAAGACTTTCTATGTGTTTATATGCATTACAAAATATGATTTTGGCCCTTTCTGATTATCAGTTCGAAAATGGAGTCGAAAATAATTTTGTTCCAGAACTTATAACTGATCAATATAAACTTATGCAACTTGCAGCTGAAAAAGGATATTCGTGGGATTCAATAAAACAAACTATTCATGTTCCAAAATATTCTGAACAATTAACAGAAGAGCTTTCCGATTGGCAGTTTATCGATAAAAAAGCTATTCAAAATAATTTGGAAGATATTAAGGAAGACAATTATGAAAAATATGATTTGTCTTTTAGAGATAAGATGTTCTATGACGAAGAGCATGGCTACAGGTACCGTTGGGATGAAGCATCAATTAGTACTATATCTGAAGATGAATATCAAAAATATCAAGCAGATGTGATAAAAGAATTCGGAGAAACAGTACTAACTACAGAAGGTAAACAGCTTAAAAATTTTAGAGAAATTTATAATTTTATCAAAGGCAAATTGTATCCAGATCAGGCTAGAAATAAAACAAGATCTGAAATTTTGGCAGAAAAGAATAATCCAACCTTTCCAGTAAATTATCCAACGTTAAATAAAACGGCTGAAGAATTTGTGGAGAAATTAATTTATATGCAAAGAGAAAGAACTATCAATAAAATGGCTGAAAATATTGTCAATCGATAAAAAGGGGTGAAAAATGGATACAACTGAGAATAAACAAAAATATAAATGCATTGATTTGGGTGAGGCTGGTGGTGGTAAACAAATAGTTGATGATGTAGTTTATATAAACGAAAATGAACGCTATGTGCGTACTTTTGGTTATGGACCTAAAATCGATATGGAAACTGGGGAACCACTACAACAACAAGAAAAACATGTCAAATTGCGCTTTTTTCATTGCTGAAAGATAAAGATAATTTGACGGTCAGTGAGTGTGTAATTCCGGAAGACATTGAAAGGATAGCATCTTTATTTAATAAAGATAAAAATTAAGTATTCTTATAAATAAAAAAAGTCGGATTTGTTTCGACTTTTTCTTTTTGATTAATAACTGCAAACGGAAGCGCAGAAACCTAAAGCGCCAGGACCAGTGTGACAACCAATAGCTAAGCAAAGTGGGTCAGTGAACATAATTTTAACTTTCGGAAATGCGGCAGCAACTTCCTCTTTGAACTTTTCGATTTCATCGTTGGATAAAGTTGTATATGCAATTGACAAAGTCATTTTACCTTGTTCATATTCTTCTTTAAATTCAGTTTCGAACTCTTTTCTAATTTCGGCAATCATTTTCTTCTTTGCTTGTGGCATTGTTAATGCAATGGCTTTCTTGTCAAAGTTTTGACCACGACTGCAAAGAATAGGTTTTAATTTCAACATATCACCAATAATTGCTGCAGCAGGTGTAATACGACCGCCTTTGCGCAAGTATTTTAAAGTATTCAATGTTAAATAAATTGAAAATTTGTTTTTAGTTTCGTTTAAATATTGAACAATGTCTGTGGTAGCAATTCCTTGTTCGATCATTTTCAAAGCTTCGTAGATACAAGTTTTCAAAGCCACGGAAATACGCAAATTATCAACAACAAATACGCGTCCATTATATTGTTTCGCGTATTCGATTGCGTTTTGACACGAACCACTTAATCCACTAGTAATCGGAATATAAATAATGTTTTCATACTCTTCTAGTAACTTATTCCATGTTTCTTCTAGTGTGAAACGGGAGGGTTGAGAAGTGCTAACACTATCTGTTTTGGCAATCATTTCAAAGAATTGATCCGCTTTGATCGTTTTGTCTTCTAAATACTCTTTTCCGTCAATCATGAAAGGAATTGGAATCACAACAACGCCAAGCTCTTTTGCTTCGGCTTGTGAAATACCAGAACTAGAATCTGTTACAATTGCTACTTGCTTCATTTTTACCCCTCTTGTTAATTTTACCATTGAATGGTAGTGGCGGAAGAGACAGGATTTGAACCTGCGTTGGCTTGCACCAAACTCGCTTTCCAAGCGAGCGCACTCGACCACTATGCGACTCTTCCAAACAATAGTAGTTTACTATGATATTTTGTACTTGTAAAATATTTGTCAATGATTTATAATAGAAATGTGGAAGGATGGCAGAGTGGTCTAATGCACCTGTCTTGAAAACAGGCGATCTGCGAGGGTCCGGGAGTTCGAATCTCTCTCCTTCCGCCAAGCACAACCTAAATCGAACTTGTTGGTTTAGGTTGTTTTTTTGTAAAGAACACGTTAAGGAGGTAGTTTTGGTTTGTTGTTATCTATTATGGGTTGATATATTAATTCCATTAATCAGTGCTATTATAAGTGCAATAATAGGTGGTGCTTTAACTTTTTTGGGTGTTTATTATACGATTAAAAAGCAACAAGAAAAAGAAAATAAAAATGAAAAATTAAAATACAAACCTTATTTAAAAATTTCTCAAAGCCAATGTAAAAATGAAATTTTTTGCATAGATTCAATTAAGCATACATTTGACCAGGATAATATAGATTTTGAAAAAACCAAATTTTTCTATACGGCAACAATACAAACTTTTTATATCACTAATGGTAATAATGCTGAATGTCTAATAAAAGAAATTATAATTGATGACCAAAAATATAAACTAAAAACATTTTTGCTATCTAAGAACGAAAGTATTGGTATTGCTGTAACAGGTAATTTTAGTATTAATTTAAAAGAATCAATAAAAAACATATGTCTTGTAGTGGCTGATTTATTAGGCAATAAGTATTATTGTAGCTGTGAATACAAGATTACTTATGATAAACCAAATAGTTTTGTGGAGTATCCTAATGGAAAAAAACTTAATGTTATTAATAGCATATATAAAATTACAAATATAAATTTACCAGTAGATGATATGAATATTAAATAAGACATTCAATCTCTATTTTAAGCATATTCGGCTTCTCTTTGTTTTGTATATATTTTGGTAGTTCTGTAAAATAGGACAAAAGAAAAAAGCCCTGACTATCAGGACTTTTCGGAGATGGGCTGTTAAATGTGATTTCCATTTTGTCTTCGTAAATTACTATCTTTTTAATTAGGTAATTGATTAAGGTAAATGGATCGTAGAGTAGTGCTTCTTTGTAAAACTCTTGTATAACTTCTTTGGTAAGTTTTGTGTTGGTTTTGCTATGCTCGATTAAGATTTGTTTTTCTAATTCTTCAATGGTTCTTTCTAGGTCTTTAATGCGTTTGTTAGTGCTGTTGTTGATAACACCTTGTTCAACTGCTTTAATTACATTCCCTAACGCAAATTCTGCTTGCTTTTTCTCTTTTAATAAACTGGTTAATAAAGTCGTATTTGCTTGTGTATTTTGTACTCGCAAAATATTATTCACAATACATTCCATTGTTTGTGGTTTTTGTAAAACTTTAACGATGTTATCTAATACAAAGTTCTCTAAAACTTCTTTTCTAATCATTGATTTTTGACAACCATTATGTCTTTTCCTACCAAGACATTTGTAATATCTGCGTTTTTGTTTATTGCTGGTTGTTCCGCATTCAGCACTGACAGGTTGACCACAATAGCCACAAAATAATTTATGGCGAAGTAGAT
>JAFYKU010000068.1 GCA_017537405.1 Clostridia bacterium | reverse complement strand
TGTATTAGATAAAGTACTTATCGGATCAATCAAATCTTGTGGTAAATATTGATGACCTAAATCACAAGTTTCAGCATATCCATGTTCACCTTGACAATTCGGAATTGGGCATTTCCCTTCCACTTGTCTTCCATTCAAAACCACACCTAATTTTTTATCATAAAAAGCATACGATGATTGTTTTTCGACCATGCCAACTTCAATCAAACGATCTAAAAATTCTTGACTAACTTTTTCATGCATTGCCTTTGTATCACCAAAAGCCGATGCACCATAGAGATTAAATGATACATCTGCATTACGGAAAACTTGCTCATGTTCACGATAAAAACTCTCACTAAATTCTGCAAGAGAAACATTTTTATCAATCGCATTTGTCTCTCTTAACCGGCGATATTTTTCCATCGGAGGCGAACCATAACAATCCGTACCCGAAACAAAAATTACATTTTCGGCCCCAATCCTATCCCGCATAAAACGCGCAAAAGTATCCGTCCGCAACATTAACCCAACATGAGCAAAAGTTAAATGCTTTCCACCATTTGGCATACCACCTGTAATCACGGCTTTTTTCGGAAACTTTGGTCTTGGTCTTACAAAATTATTCATATCTTCTCCTTTTTTTAAAAAACACTACGCGTTTTGTAGTGTTTAAAATCCAACTTTATTTTAGAAACACAGCAAAACAGCCCATAAAAAAAATTAAAAACTTTGCTGCTGCTGAAATTTAAAGGTTATCTTCACATTGTTATTATGTCATAAAGCTGTAGATTATGCAATATTTTTTCACTTACTTGTCAAATCAATCCAATATCTTTGAAGCAACCCTTCTTCGTGCTGAACTTCATTTTCTAAACAGCCATTATTTTTTATAATCGTTTTTGCTGATGCAATATTTTCTGCTAAACAAGTCATTAAAACTTTCTTAATTCCAAATAATTTACATTTTACCAATGCTAATGAAATTTGTTCTGTTCCATAACCTTTCCTTTGTTCCGACGGTCGAACACAATCGCCAATATGACCTGCGTAATTTAGCAAAGACTGATTAAGATAATGTCTTATTTGAATAATTCCAACCAACCTATCATCTTCTTTGCGATAAACTAAATACAATGTTGATGGGACTCTACCTTCTGTGCAAGTATCTTCATTGGTATCATTACAAATTTTGGTGAACCATTCTTCATATGTGTCAATTCTACTCAACCCACCAACACCATGCATTTCTTGTCCACTTCTTAAGAATTCTGCTTTAAAATCCAAGACATTTTGCTTGTCTTCTAGTGTTGGAAATTTTAAGTATAAACGCTCCAAAAACTTTCTCCTACTTAACTCAATTAAGTATATCGTACACATACAATTTTTCAAAACGGTAATCCATATTTACATAATTGTATTAAAATTAAATCAAAACATTATCTTTTAAAGAAATATAGAAATTGCGCAAAAACTCACTTGTTGTATCAATGGAAAATTTAAAAACAGGAGCATTTTGTCCACTTTCCCAAGTATAAGATTCCCCTAAACAACCGCTGACAACAACTTTGCTTTTTTCACACTTGATATTAACTTTTGCATCAGTATCACCCAAACAATCATAAAAAGTTATTTCATTCTCTTTATAATTATTTAATAAATCGCGTAATGTTACAATTAACTTCTTACATTCATCGCCACACAAAACAAAACCATCTTCCCCACTAAATTTTGCATCAAACCCAACCCATGATTTTGTGGTTGTAATTACACCAAAATTAAAAGCAATATATGGTTTATCAGTATTTTTGATAATTTCATCTCTTAAATCAATACTTACATCGCCTAATTCTCTGATTTTTAAATAAACAATATTTTTACCATCATTCAATAAATCTATTTTTTTCATTGTATTATATAATTACCACCTTTTTCTTTCACAATTTCTACACAAGCTTCGCTTACTTCATACAAATAAATTATAGCATTAACGGAATTTCCACAATCTTGCAATGCTTCACCTTTTGCCAAATCTATTAAATCATCTAAAATAAAATTCGCATATCCCTTTGATAATTTAAATACTTTTTCAAAACCATAAACTTTAACAACCAAAACATCTTCTACAGAGAAACATAAATTTGTCATGCAATCATGAAAGGCATCCCAATTTTCACCAAACCAATCTGGAAACATAAACGCGACTTTAAAAGTATTAAAAATATCTTTATCATTTTTACTTTTAGATAAATCAATTTCTACAATGTTTTTTGAATTAGTTGCTAAATTATTGTTATATAATACTATGTTTTTCACAAGAAATTCTCCTACACTATTTATTGGAATTTTTCCCTTGTTTGTATTTCTTTTAATTCAATAAATTTGGTAGAAGTAATAATTGATATTTCTTCTTCATTAAGTGGTTGAACTTTTAATACTTGATTATATTGCTGTTGTTTTTCCGGGGATAATTCACTCGAAATATCCTCATATTCCCGCGCAAATAATTTATTGTTTTGAAAAATGTTGGCATAAACTACCAAATTTTCAGCTGTCTCTAAATGACCATCACCAGTATATCTTATCTCACTTGCATAAACATCTTTGCCGTTAACGCCCAATTCGACAATTCGATAAATATTTTTTTCTTCCAAATTTTTTCCTTTAAAATGCTTACAAAGCATTCCAACTTTATAAATCATTATCGCTTTTACCACCTTCAGAATTTTTCTGTTAACACATTAAGTTTATCATACTTACATTAATTCTTCAAATTTTATTATTTTTACAGTTTTGCTTCTGAACATTCAATACAACACCAATCGCCATCATAAAAACCATTAAACTGGTACCACCAAAAGAAATGAATGGCAAAGGTAACCCCGTCGGCGGAATTGCGCCAGTTGCCACGAGTTATTGTATTATAAAGTTTTGCAAGAAAAAAAGAGCAAATTTTATTGTTCCTTTTCTAAATTATAAGTATAAAAAACCTCATCGCACCCCTTATACTCAGAAGTATAATTATCTAATACTCCACCCCACCTTTCATAAACCTTTCTTGCATTATAGTTATCTTTTAAAACTCCAATAACAAACTTAGTTGCGCCATTTGATTTAACCCAATCAACAAAAATTTGTTTTAATTTGCTAGCGATACCTAAACCTTGATAATCAGGATGAATATATAAAGCAATTAAATCCGCATATCCTTTCGAATTATAATATTCATACGAAGAATGGAGTTTCCCCCAAAAATATCCTACTAAGCTCCCGTCAATTTCGACAACATAACATATGTTTTCCTTGTCATTTTTGTGAGTGTCTGAAAACATCAGAACACGATTTGAAGTCTGTTCTTCTTTTCTTAATATAACTTCACTCGAAAGGATTTTTTCATATGTTTTTCTATAAATTAAATTCTCTAACAATACAAACTGCTCCGCATCTTCCGGTTTAGCTGGTCTTATTGTAATGTTTTTATCCATCTTTTTTCTCTCAGTAATCACTGTAGCATAAAAAAATGAAAGTGCATACAAAATGATTGCACTTTGTATACACTTAAAAAAAATCACATTTTACTCTTCCTACTCTGCCTATCCACATTCAAAACCACCCCTATCGCACTCATGAAAACCAGCAAACTTGTTGAACCCGCGGAGATGAACGGAAGCGGTAATCCTGTTGGCGGCACAAGACCCGTGGCGACAGCAAAATTCAAACTGGTTTGCACCATGATTACGGTTGCAATACCGAAGCACAAATATCTTCCGAAATAATTCACACTTCTCAACCCAATTTTAAAAATACGATAAATTATAAAAGCAAAAATAGCAAACAAAGCTAAACACCCAACAAACCCAAATTCTTCGGCAATAATCGCAAAAATAAAATCACTTTCCGAAAACGGTAAGAACATATGCTTTTGCACACTGTTACCGTAACCGACACCCCAAAAACCACCGTTGGCAATCGCA
>JAFYKU010000067.1 GCA_017537405.1 Clostridia bacterium | reverse complement strand
GTTTCTTGAGTATATGATGAGATATCGTTGATTTTGTTAGAAGTATTTTCTTCTAGTATAGCTGATTTATTCAATGGTAAAGAAAAAGGATCATGAAGTGTTGTGAATTTAGGTGTCGATGATGTTGTTTTAAGTAAATCTAAATTATCAGCAGGTACAGAAATTTCATTACTTTTGTTTTCTATTACAGGTTCATTTGTTGGTGTAATAAGGTCATTAGCTTTTTCATTATTTATAAATGTTGAATAGTCAATTTTAATTTGATTTTTGTTTAAGTATTCGCGACCAATTTTAGTGATATTATAAACACGGCAACGACCACCAATTGTGGATTGTTTTTGATAGCTGTTAACTAATTTTTTTGTTGCCATGCGATGCAAGCACGAATACAAAGTTGGTAAAGACATAATGATAGTATTACCCGAAAGCTTTTTGATTTCTTCAACCATTTCGGCTCCGTACATTGGGCGTTGATTAAGCAAATTCAAGATTGTAATCTCTGTAATGTTTTTACCGTTTGCCACTGTATAATTTTAGTGTCGAAAATATCTTCTTGTCAAGTTAAAGTGGATTAAGTTATTATTTTTTTATGCTTGACCCACGGAACATTATTCGCACTGATAAACGAACTTTATCGTTGATGATAAATGCAAAAGGTGAATTGATTGTTCGTGCTCCTTATAATTGTCCAGAGAGTAAAATCTTTGATTTTATCAAACAGAAAGAAGATTGGATTGTAAAAAAACAAAATGCTGTGCGAAGTAATTCATACATAAATTTAAATGTAGCTAATTATACCAGTTTTTTGTTTCTCGGTAAGGAATTGACTCCTTTAATATCAAATGATGTTAAAGAGATAATGATTAATGATAATAAATTATTAATCCCGTTGAAAATTTCAAGTGATAAGATTTTAAATAAAGTTGAAAAGTGGTATCGCAAGGTTGCAGAAGAAGTTTTAATTGAGCGTGTTAATTTTATGGCCAACAGACTGCGTTTACGACCAGCAAATATTACAACCAATAACAACAAAACACGCTGGGGAGTGTGTGATTCTCGTGGAAATATTGCCATTAATTGGCGTGCGATTTTTTTGCCACCGAATTTGTTAGACTACATTGTCGTGCATGAACTTTGTCATTTATTAGAGTTTAATCATACACCTGCATTTTGGAGTGTAGTTGGGAATGTTTTGCCGGATTATCAAATGCTTCGGAAGCACTTAAAATGTCTAAACTACTTGATTTTGTTGTTTAGAAAGGAGTAGAATAACTATATGTCAGTAGAGAGAGAAGTTTATTTAGATAATGCTGCTTCGACATACTGTAATGGTGAAGTTTTTTTTGCTATGCAACCGTATTTTATTACAAATTACGGGAATTCAAGTTCGCTGCACCAAATCGGTTATAAGGCTCGTAAGGCTGTTGAAGAAGCGCGTGTTAATGTTGCTAAAATTATTAATGCGGACCCAGATGAAATTTATTTCACTTCTGGTGCAACCGAAGCAAACAACTGGATTTTAAAAGGAGTTGTCGCCGCTTCGCCAATTAAGCGTGTTTTGATTAGTGCTATCGAGCATCCAAGTATTATTGAGCCAGCAAGATGGTTGTCGGCTAATGGTGTAGAAGTTGAATATATTAAAGTTGATGAAAATGGTGTTATATCAATTCCGGATCTCCTATCCAAATTATCTAAACCAACTTGTTTGGTTTCAGTTATGACTGCTAATAGTGAAGTTGGTACTGTTCAATATATTAATACGATTGCAAATATCTGTAGCCAAAACAATGTTTATTTCCATACAGATGCAACGCAAGCTTTAGAAAGTGTTAACATTGATGTAAAAGAAATGAATGTGACTGCACTTTCTTTGTCTGGTCATAAAATCTACGGACCAAAAGGTGTTGGCGCTTTGTACATTAAGCGCGGTACCCGTATTGATACTTTAATTCATGGTGGCTCACAAGAAAAAGGAATGCGGGCTGGTGCATATAATTTACCTGCAATTGTTGGCTTAGGAAAAGCAGTGGAAATCTGTATGCGTGATGGAAATACGAATAACACTCGCATGAAGAAAATGCGTGATTACTTTATTCAAGAAGTTGAACGCAGAATTACGGGTGTTAAATTAAACGGTCACCGTAATCAGCGTTTGAATAATAACATTAACTTTTCTTTCCAAAGTGTTAGTGGTGAAAGCGTTGCTGCTATGTTGGATGCTTATGGTATTCGAGTGTCGACGGGTGCTGCATCATGTAGTGAAAAATTAACACGCAGTTATGTTTTGCAAGAAATGAATGTTAGTGATGATTACATTAATGGTGCTGTGCGTTTTACATTAGGGCGTGCAACAACAAAGGAAGACTTAGATTATACAATCGAAGTTTTGGTAGATGTGATTAAACGCTTGCGGTCTATTAGTCCCGTAAGTGTAAAAACGGAGGTGGCAGATTAATGTATGATGCAACGATTTTAGAGCGTTTAAAAAACTTAGAGTATGCAGGGATTGTATCTGGTGCAGATGCTGTGGGGCAAGTTGGCAGCATTGCAACAGGAAGTCTTATGAAACTTTATTTGCGTATCGACAATGGCGTTATTACCGAAGCAAAATTTAAAGCTCTTGGTGGTGTTTTTGTTTTAGTAGCCTGCGATATTTTATGCGAATTTTTAACTAATGCTTCAATTGAAACTGCATTGACAATTAAAAGTGATGATATCGTATCCGCTTTACCAGGGCTGCCAGAAGATAAATTATATATGGCGGTTTTGGCACAATCATTAGTTGGGGACGCTTTCGATGATTATTATAAAAAATTGGCTAAGGCCAAATTAAACGAAAAAAAGTGATGGGGTTATGTTAGATTATACTGTTATTCAAAAAGCAAAAAGTAAACTTGAAGCAATTAATGACTTGGTTGAAACCAAGCGTGAAGAATTGCGAACTTTGTTAAAGAAACAAGAAGAAGATTGGAACAATGTTGAGCAAAATAAAAGGATTAAATCGTTACAAGAATTTGTAGCCGAATTTGATTTAGTTAACAATGACTTAAACGATTTTTTAGAATTGACAACTGTCTGCTCGGAAAATGAGCTAACTGATGAGTATGCGCGTGTGAAAAAACAGTTCGATGATTTCTATGTCAAAACTTTGTTGGTTGGAAAATACGATGGTTGTAATTGTGTATTAAATGTTACGGCTGGTGCTGGCGGAACCGAGGCTCAGGATTGGGCTGAAATGGTTATGCGTATGATGTGTCGTTTCGCAGAACAACAAAATTTTAATTATGAAATTACTGATATTGAAGAAGGTGATGGCGCTGGTATAAAAGGTGCTTCCGTTCTTATAAGTGGTGTAAATGCTTATGGAATTTTTAAGAGTGAAGCTGGGGTTCATCGTTTAGTACGCATAAGTCCTTTTGATGCAAACAAACGCCGACATACAAGTTTCGTGGCTGTTGAAGTTATTCCACAAATTGAAAAAACGGAATACAAAGTTGATGAAAAAGATTTACGCATTGATGTTTATCGTGCATCTGGTGCAGGTGGACAACACATTAACAAAACCGAAAGTGCTGTTCGTATTACTCACATACCCACTGGCATTGTTTGTACTTGTCAAAATGGTCGTAGTCAAATTCAAAACCGTCAAACTTGTATGCAAAACCTTTTATCTAAATTGGAATACATACACTTTGAAAATGAACGCCGTAAATTAAAAAACTTACAACCTGTTCAAATGAAAATTGAATGGGGCAGTCAAATTCGTAGTTATGTATTCTGTCCATATACAATGGTAAAAGATCACCGTACTGGCGCAGAAACATCAAATGTGGAAAAAGTTATGGACGGCGATTTGAAGATTTTTTCGGACGCGTTCTTATTACAAAACACAGAGGAAAATCAATAAAATGTTGACTTTGGGGATAGAAACTTCGTGCGATGAGACCAGTGTTGCAGTAATTGATGATAAGTTCAATATTTTATCTAATGTAATTATTTCGCAAATTGATATTCACAAAGCTTTTGGTGGTGTTGTCCCTGAAATAGCAGCGCGTAACCACATCGAAAATATTTTACCTGTTTTAGATGAAGCATTAAAAAAAGCAAATATTACAATTGAACAAATCGACCAAGTTGCAGCAACAACAGAACCGGGTTTGCCAGGTGCTGTTATGGTTGGGCGTGTATTTGGTAAAAGTTTAGCGAATGCTTTAAATATTCCATTTATTCCGGTTAACCATTTGCATGGACATATGTCAAGCTTGCGTTTATCAAATCCGGAAATTAACACGCCATTTTTATGTTTGCTTGTTTCTGGCGGACATACAATTTTGTATCAAGTAAATAACAATTGGGAAACTAAAATGTTGTGTACAACTGCGGATGATGCAGTGGGCGAAGCTTTTGATAAAGTTGCGCGTGTTTTAGGATTGCAGTATCCAGGTGGTCCCAAAGTAGCACAAACAGCTGATATGTCTTTGCCTTTTACACCGATTTTAAATAAATTTCCCAAAGATTGTTTTTCTTATTCTGGATTAAAGACGGCAGTTCTTAACTTTATAAACCGTGAAAAACAAAAAGGCAATAGCATTAATATGCCGGAAATTTGTGCCAATTTTCAATATTGTGCAATTAATCAATTACTGAGTAAAACCAAAGAATTTTTAGAAAAAACCGAAATAAAAACTTTGGGAATTTGTGGTGGCGTTTCGGCTAATCAATATTTGCGTGAACAGTTTAGTGAAATGTGTAAAAGTTTAGGGGTCAATTTATATTTACCTAATCCGTCACTGTGTGGCGATAATGCCGCTATGATTGCCGCTGCTGGGTTACTAAATATAAAATAATTGTCAATTATATAAATTTATTTTATAGTGTTTTGGGGGCCTATGGAAAATAAAGTTTACGAAGGTTATAAAAAAACTTCAACCAGTAAAAGAACTACAACGGCTAAGTCTAGTACGACTGGTTCAATTGTGTCTGGCGAAACTAAAACCCCAAAAGCGCGTTCTACTAGAAAATCAACATCATCGAAGCCTCGCATTGCGCTGTTTATTGATGTTGACAATGTTGGTATTACTCGCGAAAATTTATTAGAAATTTTATTTTATGTAAATGGTAAGTATCAAATTGAACAATGTCGCTTATACGGTTTCAGCGATGAAACCCTACCAGGTATTCGTGATATAGCAACAGAATATAACATGACCACTATCGGTAAAATGAAATTTAAACAAGCTGGTATTAATTGTCTTGATTCCCGTTTGTTAATTGATGCTTACGAATGTGCCGGTAACAATCGCCAAAAAATTGATATGCTTTTTGTTTGGTGTTATCCGTGTGATTTAGCTGAACTTTTTGAAAAAATAACTGCGTTAGGTGTTAATACTGCGACTATTGAACACGAAGCATTTGATTGTAAGAACAAGTTTGTTTCGCAAACTTTTAAATTATATTCGCAGTATGACTTTGCGGTAGGACAATCAAGTTATGGAAAAATCCGTAATAATCCATCAACAATTTC
The DNA here is from genome assembly GCA_017537405.1 of Clostridia bacterium. Classification (GTDB taxonomy): domain Bacteria; phylum Bacillota; class Clostridia; order Christensenellales; family UBA1242; genus RGIG8050. The sequence continues at coordinate 4,587 of JAFYKU010000067.1, read as the reverse complement.
TCCGATTGAAAACATTGAAAAGACTGTTTCAACGATATCTGTTAATAATAAAGAAGAAACAGAAACAATTCCACAAACAGTACAAGAAACAACTAATGAATCTCGATTATCAATTTTTGATGAAGGAGCAGTGCCCCCTGTATTACCGCGCCGAACAATTTTAGAGCGTTCCACTCCAAATGCACCAAAACCAGTTGAGGTGGAGGAACAGCCAGAAGTTATAGAATCTGAAGAATCATTGTCTTTGGTAGAAGATATTGCTCGTAAATTAAATTTAGATGTTCCAACAAAAGAGGAACTTGATTTAGATACTGCAACAATGGAACGCGAATTTGACGAAAAGCAAAATATGGAAAATAGTTTTATTCAAGAATTACTGAGCAAGACTGGACTTTCTGATTATATTGAAGGCAAAAAAAGCGATAAATATGAAGACACAATTGGCGATTTGTGATATAATAATGCATTATGCGTAAAATTACATATCAAGAATTGCGAAAGATGTGGTTTGATTTCTATCAATCACATGAACACCAAATTATTCCTTCATGGTCTTTGGTTCCAGAAAACGATGGCAGTGTTTTGTTTACTACCGCTGGCATGCAACCGTTGGTGCCTTTTTTGTTAGGTGAAAAACATCCTGCAGGTAAACGCTTGTGTGATATCCAAAAATGCGTACGCACTGGCGATATTGATGAAGTTGGTGATAATAGCCACTTGACCTTCTTTGAAATGATGGGGAATTGGTCTTTGGGTGATTATTTTAAAAAAGAAAAAGTTGCTTGGTCTTATGATTTTTTAACAAATCCAAAATATTTAGGCTTAGATAAAAATCGTATTGCTGTAACAGCTTTTGCTGGCGATGAAGTAGCACCACGCGATACTGAAGTTGTTGAATATTGGAAACAAGTAGGTATTCCGGAAGAACGCATTTTTTATTTGCCTAAAAGTGAAAATTGGTGGCAACTTGCTACAGGAACTGGTCCTTGTGGTCCTGATAGCGAAATGTTCTTTGATACCGGCAAACCAGCCTGTTCGCCTAGTTGTAATCCAAGCTGTGACTGTGGAAAATATGTGGAAATTGGCAACGATGTTTATATGCAATATGTAATTCATCAAAAAGATGGCGAGGCAGTCCCAGCTAAACAACGAAATGTCGATACTGGTATGGGGTTAGAGCGGTTACTTTGTTTTGTTAACGGTTATCAAACGGTTTATGAAAGCGAAATTTTTGCACCAGCAATTCAAATTGTTGCTGCCGATTGTCAAAAATCTTATGCTGAAAATTTGAAGGCTTTCCGTGTTTTAGTTGAACATACACGAGCTGCTACCATGATTTTAAGCGATGGTGTTTTGCCGTCAGCTACAGGCCAAGGTTATGTTTTACGCCGTTTAATCCGTCGAGCTGTGCGTATGGCAAATCAATTAGAATGTTCGCGTGATGTTTATGTGAAAATTATTCAATTCTATCGCGAATTTTTCCAAGGTATTTACCAAATTGATGAAAATATTACGAAGAATTATTTAGATGAAGTAGATAAATTTTCTAAAACGATTGAGCAAGGTATCCGTGAATTTAATAAAATATTACCGTACTTGAAAGATAAAACATTGTCTGGTAAAACTGCATTCCGTTTGTATGAAACATATGGCTTTCCAATTGAATTAACACAAGAATTGGCAACAGAACATGGATTGACTGTTAACATGGAAGAGTTTGAGATAGCAAAAACAAAACACAGCGAATTAAGTCATACTGCATCAGCAGGCACATTCAAAGGTGGATTAGCTGATACCAGTGAAGAAACCGCTTATTTGCATACCGCAACGCATTTATTGTTAGCAGGCTTGAAAAAATTACTTGGTAAAGGAGTTGTACAAAAAGGAAGTAACATTACACCAGAGCGTTTGTGTTTTGGCTTTAATTGTGATCATAAATTAACTGCGGACGAAATTGTATTTTTGGAAAACTTTGTAAATGATGCAATTCAAAAACAAATACCAGTAACATATAAGGAAATGTCTTTGACTGAAGCTCGTGAAATTGGCGCCGAAGGTTCATTTGCAAATAAATATGGTGAACGCGTTAAAGTTTATAGTATCGGTGATGTTTCAACGGAAATCTGCGGTGGTCCACATGCTAACAATACAGCAGATTTAGTTAGTTTTAAAATTAAAAAAGAAGAAAGTAGTAGTGCCGGCATTCGCCGTATCAAAGCTGTGATTAAAAAATAATTGTATAAAAATTTTTATCCTGCACAGAATATTTTTAGTTCGAAAGAAAAATATTCGAACGAAGGAGGTGGACAATGGCAAAAACAGCTAAAAATTGTAAAACTGGTCGTTGTAAAAAATCAAGTTCAACAAAGGCTGAATAATCGCTAAAAGCCACACATAACAAATCGCGACATCGAAATCTTCATGTCGCTTTTTGTTGTCTAATATTTGTCGAAATTTGTTGAACGATTTAATTAGACAAATAAATACACTTTTTTTATGATTAATATATAGCTACGAAAAACCAAAGCATTTTTTTTTATTGGGGGAAAAATGAGTTCAAAAGGTTCAGAATTAAAAATAATGGCCCGTATGGCCATTAAAAGATTATCTTCAGGTTTTTGGCAAGAAGAAAAGTTGCGCCGTAAAACAACATTAACTATTTTGAAAAGTCAAGGAGCTGATACGGGTGCGGCTAAAAAATTTTTAGTAGACCATACAAAACAGCAATTAGCTGCCGTTATCAATCCAGCCGAAGAAATCGAATATAATCGCATCAAGTCAATTTTTATGGCTGGTAATGGAGAAACTGCGTTAGCATCTTTAATGGATCGTGAATTAATGAAAACCATGGATGATGGTGCGCGTCAGCGTTATATTTTTGGTTTAAGTAGTAAATTGCAAGAATATCGTGAGCGCTATGAAAAAGAGCAACAGTTTAATTGTCAAACCATGTCAATGTAGTATAATAAAATTATGGCTTTAACGACAACCCAATCTGAAATAGTTAATGCTCCTTTAGGTGCAATGTTAGTAACTGCAGGTGCTGGGTCTGGGAAAACTCGTGTTTTAACCAGTCGTTTATTGCATTTACTGCAAAGCGGGATTCCAGAAAAATCAATCATTGCTTTAACTTTTACGAACAAAGCCGGTAATGAAATGCGCGAGCGTGTTGAAAAAATGTTAGGGCGTCCGTTTAATACATTTATCGGAACTTTCCATAGTTTTTGTGTGCGCTTGTTGCGTAAGCATAGTGGTAAACCCAATTTTTCGATCTATGCAACTGCCGATACCAACAAAGTCCTTAAAGAAATTATTAAAGAACTATACCACGAAGTCGATGGTGAATTATATAAAGCTGCAGTAAGCGGTCTCTCAAATTGGAAAAATAAAGGCATTGTTGAATTTACTTCTTTTCATGATCCTTTGGTAAAAATTTTTAATGCTTACCGTGAGCAATTGCGCAAGAATAACGCATATGATTTTGATGATTTGTTGTTAGAAACTTTGGAATTGTTAAAAAACAATACAGAAATCTGTGATAAGCTAAAAGCTTATTTTCAATATATTTTGGTCGATGAGTTTCAAGATACTAATGAAATACAATATGAAATTGTTTCTATTTTAGCTCAAAAACACCGCAATATAATGGTTGTTGGTGATGAAGATCAATGTATTTATTCTTGGCGCGGTGCTAGTGTTGAAAATATAAATCGTTTTCGTGCTGATTTCCCTGAAGCTCGAATTTATCGTTTGGAAGAAAATTTTCGTAGCTCGGGGAATATAGTGAAGTTAGCAAGTGATTTAGTGTCTAAAAATAATAATCGTATCGATAAAAAATTATTTAGTAATATTAGCGATGGTTTAATAAATTATGAAGACTACTACGATGATAAACAAGAAGCACAGGGTATTATAAGTCATATTTTGGAGCGAAGACGCAATGGGGGGGCTTGGTCGGATTGTGCAATTTTGATGCGTATTAATGCCTTATCGCGCCGCTTTGAAGAAGCGTTGCGTCTGTATAATATTCCTTATGTAGTTTGGGGTGGTTTTAAATTCTACGAACGCGCCGAAGTTAAAATTGTTTTAGATTATTTGCGTCTTTTGGTTAATCCAAATGATGAAGTGGCTTTATTTAATGTTATTAATTTCCCTAAACGCGGCATCGGTGAAGCTTGCCATGCAAAAATTAAAGCATATGCACGCGAACATAATTTAACTGCGTATCAAGTGGTAGATCAAATTGAAATTTATGATACAGGAATTCCAACAAAAACAATAAAGGCTGTTCAAATTTTCAGTAATATTATCCGCAAATTGCAAGGTTTATTAAAGCAAGGTTTGATTGCTTTAGCTGATGATTTAGTCGATGTAACCGGTTTGCAAACACATTACGAAAATGAAAAAGATGACAGCGAAAGTCGTTTGGAAAACATTTACCAATTGTGCGGATCAATCCGTGAATATGCGTCAGTTAACCCAAATGCTGATTTAAGTAGTTATTTGCAGAGCGTGACTCTGGCAGGAGGTGAAGATCCAAATGTTACTGATCATGTGGTCATCTCAACAATTAACAGTGCGAAAGGT
>JAFYKU010000066.1 GCA_017537405.1 Clostridia bacterium | reverse complement strand
TGATCATCGTCTGTTAAGCTATCCAACTTAGCAAATCTAACTCCATCTTGCACATATGCACCAGTCTCCAAAGTTGAAATCTCGTCTTCTGCTGCATGAAAAGTAGCAATTTCATCATCTTCATCACGCAAAAAAGCAAAACTATTCACCTCATCTGCTGCAATAGCTTCCTCAGCAGCCTTACGACGCTCCATCTCTTCAATACTTATATTGTTTTTACGCATGTATTCACGCTTTTCTTGCCTTTCGCGCAACATCTCCGTAAATCTGTTTGAAAACACCTTTTGTTCTTTTTTCTCTTCTTCCACTTTTTCTTCTTGTTTACGCTTATAAACAGGAGTTTTCATATTATAAATAATTTTACCAAAAATTTCTTTTAAAGATTTCTTATCCTTAGAAGCATAAGCCTCCGGATTTTTCATACGCGCAACGCGCTCATTTTCACGATAAACACGAGCTTCGTTAACACGAACAATCATCAATGGAACCAAGTAAGCCATTGCTGATCCAAGAGTTAATGCACCACCAAAAACCATTATAATCACCCAAAAACGAGACAAGTTTATTCCCGAACTATTACTAGTATTGTCAATTATAAACTGCCCAAAAACTTGTCCGCCAACATTTGAAGTAAATTGTATTAAATACACATCATTTTCAAATGGCTTAGAAAACCTTAATTCAATACGATTATTGTTATAACGATCTCTTAATTTTTCAATTTTCCCATTATAAACTTCCCCAGATATAGTCTTTACAACGATTTTTGAAAATATTGCATCACTCGTAATCGCACCGTCATAAGATAAACGCCCATATCTTACCCCTGTTGACAATTCCTTAACAGACTGGTTGGATAAATCAGGTTTCGCCGCCCCATCATTATAAAAAACATTCAAAGCCAGTGTTAAATTACTACCACCCGCAAAATTATTAATACTGCGCATACCAGAATCATTTGTCACATTGACAAACGACCATTCACCAGCGTATAAAACTTGAAACATTTCTGAAACACCATAATTTAATTCATCGCAACGAACACCATACAAAGCCGCCGGAGCAGATTCTCTTAAAAACCAATTAACACTACAATAAGTAGGATCAGTTGTTTCCACCCAAAAGTTTTCTTGTTCTTCTTCTGTTAATTCACGCCAAACATCATTCTGCATGATCATAGCTTTAAATTCAGGATAAAAATTTAATTTATCTAATCGTAAAAGTTCTGTACTAATTACCCCTTGATAGAGGTTTGATGTCGAATTTACAGACAATTTTTCAGGTCTAGTCAAATAAATTCCCGTAGCACCTTCAGCAAAGGCACCTGCATCGGGCACTACTATATCGTATGAAGCCTTTGTAGTCAGCCCCCCACTAACCCCAACCATCATTTTTTTATCAAAATATTGCGGGACAAAAACAACAAAAAGTAATACCGCACAAGCAAGCAAAAAGGCAGAAACCACTTTTTGGCGTAATTGTTTCAATACTCCCCCAATAACTAGTTAAAGTATAACTTAATTATGTGAATTCCGCAAATAAATATTACCAAGCAATACATTGCTAAAAAGCTGCATTGCCTTCATCTGTATCCAAATGCACAACTGGAAAATCAGCATTTGATTCACGAACTACTACATTGTGGAATGTTGTTTTTCTTACATCACCAACCGTAATCTCAATATTCTGCCCATTTAATAGACCATACTTATCCATATCTGATTTACTTATATGAATATGACGCAATGCCACAATCATTCCTTCACTCAATTCCAAAGCTCCAAGTGGACCAACCAAAGTCACAGGTGCAGAATCTTTTAAATCCCCACTCATACGCACCGGTACATTTTTAACTCCCAAACTATAACTATCAGTTAAAGATATTTCAACCTGCGTTTTGTCGCGCCACGGTCCCAAAACAACCACTCTTTCAAAAGTACGCTTCGGTCCCACAATGGCAACCGATTTATCAGACTTAAACTCACCTTTTATGCTTAAGTCCTTAACATTTTTTAATTCCGCGTCTGCGCCAAACAAAGTAACAAAATCAGCTTGAGACAAATGCACATGACGCGCAGAAACTTCTACTTTATAATCGTTAGCACCTAATTCCATAAAACTACTCTAACAAAAAAAACATAATTCACCAAACAAAATTCACATCACAGATATATAAAATCATAAAAAATATTATGTGTGGAATTTTCGGCTGTATCAGTCAGCATTCTCAAAATTTAATTGATAAAACATTACAAGGCTTAAAAATTTTAGAATATCGCGGATACGACAGTGCCGGCATCACCTATCATAATGCAAAAACACAGACAAATACAGAAACCAAGCTTACTACAATTAAATCTGTGGGCGACATAGAACAGTTAATCTCTAAAGTTAAAAACCACCCTCAAACCACAGTTTGCATTGGACATACGAGATGGGCAACAAATGGCGAAGTTAACATTAATAATTCCCACCCACATTTATCATATAATAACGAAATAGCAGTCGTACATAATGGCATTATTGAAAATTATTCGGAATGTTGCGACCTATTAAAAGCAAATGACATCAAACTTAAAACACCGGTCGACACCGAGGTTATCCCCAATATATTGTATTTATTGCACGATAATAAACACAATATACACAAATATTTACAAGGACAATATGTTTTTTGTGCAACAGACATATACAGCAAAAATCTATTCTTAGCCAAAAAAGGTAACCTACCATTATACATCGGACGCGACAATGATACAATTTACATTACCAGCGATACTCTTGCTCTACCCACATCTACAAATGAAATTGTCGCACTCGATGATTTAGATACCTGTGAAATCATAGACAACCAAATTCTTTTTTTTAAAGAAAATCAATCAATTAAAAAATCTTGGCAGCCATTTAACCAATCATTTATTGCCAGCGATAAAAACGGCTTTTCCACTTATATGGAAAAAGAAATCAACGAAATACCGGATATCATGCAACGCATTATTTCTTCATATTCAACAGATAAAACCATACTCCAACAAATTCAAGCATTACGCGCACAAATCAAAAATTCTAATTGTATCCATATATGCGGTTGCGGAACAAGCTACCACGCTGCCCTTATTTTATCAAAAGTATTTGAAAAAGAACTTCAAATTCGAACAATAGCCCATGTTAGTAGCGAACTTAACCAAACTACCCTTCTTAATGAAAAAGCATTAGCTATTGTTATCAGTCAATCAGGCGAAACAGCTGACACATTGGCATGCATGGATATTTTACAAAATCAAAAAATCCCGATTATAGCACTTTGTAATATCACAACCAGCACAATTGCCAAACGCAGCGAAATCACATTTCCACTGCTATGCGGACCAGAAATTGCCGTTGCCAGCACAAAAGTCTTTTGTGCCGCAATCTTAATTGGTTGCTTGATTATTAAAAACTATACCCAAAAAATTCATAATGAATTTATTCAAAATACACGCAAAACACTACAAAACGCACGCAAAATACTACATTTCCCCAACACAAATGATTTTAGCAAGATTTTTATTATTGGCAAAGGTATCGCCCACGCTTTAGCACTTGAATCTGCACTCAAAATCAAAGAAGTTAGCTATATCCACTGTGAAGGCTACCCCGCTAACGAACTCAAACACGGTCCCCTATCAATGGTAGATACCACTACCCTTGCAATTACTATCGGAGATAATGTATCTAACACCGCAGCCGAAATTCAAGCCCGTGGTGGTACCGTCATTAATCTACCAATTGACAACAAAAACCCCTTAAACTTTATCGGACAAATTATTCCAGTACAAATTTTTGCACTTGATCTAGCACAATCCAAAAATATTAATCCAGATAAACCACGCAATCTTGCAAAAAGTGTAACAGTTCTTTAATTATTCTTCATCTTCAGTTTGCAATTCATAAACCGAGTGTGTATACATACCATCTTCTTCGCGAATTAAGGTCATGTCAAAACCTTCACGATTAACATGTTCTGCTTCAACACTCACTAATTCACCATCAGCATGGCGCTTTACTACGGCATGACGATATATTCCCAATGGTTTAACCTTTTTCAATCCTTCCGCAAAGTCCGTTTTTTCATCATAGAACGCACGATAATTGTATTCAAATACTGACTCTAACCCAGCCGCACGGAAAACGCGGTTCTCCAAGCCGATTTCTCCACCGAAACGTGGATTTGCTTCCATCGTATAAACTTTACCATCGACGCCAAACAATAGGTCAATATGAACCCAACCACGCATACGGTATTTTTTACTGGTTCGAACAAATTCACCAAACTTATGCCCATATTCGTAAGCTTGTTCCAACATATCCTTTGGTAACTTATTAAAAGCCTTAAATTCTACATAATCCAATTTATGATGATCAATATAACGATGATATGAAGAAGGTAAAAGATGCACTTCATTATTAGAAACAATCATATGCAAACTGGTTGAACAAATTGATTCAATATAATCACTAACCAAGTAGGTTTCACGTGGATAAATTTCTTGAATCGAACGCTCTTTAAATTTTGGATCAGCAAAATATTTTTTACTTACGACCAAGGTACCAAAGCCGCCTGCCCCGTAATCACGTTGAATAACAACCTCTTTTTCATTCGGATAAGTTCCATCTTCTAAACGCTTAATAATTTCTGAACCAACTACGTATTCATATGGTGCAAATGGTAAAATATCTTTAAAAATTTTACGAAATTGGAATTTACTATCCAAAACCGCAAAAACTTTTGGATCATTACAACATAAAATACGATCTTTTAATTCATCTGGCACATAACTGGCATAAACTGGCGAATAAGGATAAAAGTATGCATCTGGCACCCTTGCCACAATTTCACGACATTTTTCATTAATAAATTCACGAATGATTTTTGTATTGCGTTCGTCAAACTCAACATTTTGACTTAATTGAACACGCGTTGTCGCGTTGTGTGCAACATTTCCGCGTTTGTTATTACCCAATTCGGTAATACTTCCCGCGAAGTAGCCGTCCATGGTTTGATTGTAGAAACTTGCTTCCGCATCACCTTGACGGTATCCGATGTAATAGATATTTTTCATATGACATTATACCATTTTGCCGGTATAGTGTCAAATCAACTAGGCTAATCTTGCCAACGCATTCCAGGTGTTTGGACCCACAATGCCATCCACAACTAATCCTGCTGCTCGCTGAAATATACGCACTGCATTGTTGGTATTAGCACCAAAAATTCCATCAACCCGCAAAAATGGTAATTGTGCATAAGTATTACGAGCGTTATTTAACAACCTTTGCAATGTAGAAACATTGCTTCCGGTACTACCCTGACGCAAATAAACACCAGGCCAAGGGATTGGATTATTACCACTTCCACCTGACGGAGAGTCGCCGCTTTGTAATGTTTGATACACTTGATATAGCTTATTCCATGTCGCAGATCCAACAACCCCATCTGCAGTTAAGCCGAATAACCTTTGAAAACTGCGTACAGCGTTGGCCGTGTTTGCGCCAAAAACACTATCCTGTGCAACACTTGATAATGTCGGATAAAATTGAGCGATATAATTCAATAAAAATTGTAACTGTAATACATCACTACCCCGACTACCTTGTCTTAATACCGTTGTCGGCGGAGTATTTCCGATACCAATTCTTTCGCCTTCACCATTCAACTCGGCTAATCCAGTCACAGCGGTATAGATTTGTGATATTTTATTCCATGTTCCTACCCCTACCACACCGTCACTGGTTAGATTAAATGTCCTTTGAAAAACCTTAACCGCCTCCTGCGTTTGAGTTCCAAAAGAACCATCAACTGGATTAATTGCCGGTATCAGCGGAAAGTTTTGACGGATACGATTTAAATAAGTTTGAATACGGCGAACATCAGTACCAGAAGAACCTACTCGCAAAGGAGTTCCTGGATATGAATTTTGTACGACACCGGTCGGTGCATTACTCAAAATTAGATCTTTTGGATAATAATACCTTAAAATATTTAAAACAGAAAGCCCGTTATTTGCCAAAGATACCGTTCCCCACTGTGATAAACCGTTACAAGTTGATGTCGTACCATTGCAAAACTCAGTAAAGTACGGATTACGAAATCCTTCACGCTGTGCATACACAGTAAACACACTATCCACAAGCTCAGAGATATTGGCATAAATTTCCCGATTCGGCACATATGCCATATCAAAAGCGGTTGAACTTGTGATATCAAAATCATAACCACGCGAACGATACCATTCTGTATAAATCCGATTTAAAGCAAAAGTTACAATAGCTGCTATATTTGCTAATATCGCATTAGTCGGCCATGTTGGGTAGATTTCGCTTGAAACTACATTTTTTATATAATCAGAAAAGCGTACTCTTACATTCGCCGCTCTTGTATTTGGTGCAGCTAAGTGAACTGTAATGTAATCTGGAACAATCACACTAGTCAAAACTCGTCCATCTGGCAAAGTATTCGTACCAATTTGCCCCCGTGTCGTAGTTGGTAAAGCTACATTCGGCGGTGGCGTGACAAAACTCTGGTCAGCATCATCTTGTCCACGAATATATGGTTCTAAATTTAAATCTACTACCGTGGTTATCTGGTCATAAACTTGTACATCAATTTTATCCACACTTTGGAAATCCTTTTGACGAATTGACACATCATATAACGCATAGGGCGTTACCCTTGATTGTGGCGACTGTGAAAATTCTCTATCCGGCGCTGGTAATGAATAAACCGGACTATCTCCATTTTCGTCCGTCAAACCACTGTACAAAACAGCGCCATTTTTATCTTTAATTATGTAAGATGCATTTGCAACAGGTCCAACACCATTACCGGTTGTTGCTGCGATTTTAAGATATCCTAATCCCATATTTCTCCTTTTAAACTATTTCCAGTTTATGGCAGTAACAAAAAAAATGTTTCTACCATAACTAAATAACATGGCAACAATTGTAATTGACGCAGGACACGGAGGATATGACGCAGGTGCAGTTAATGGCACCCGTTTAGAGAAAAACGATAACTTACGCCTGGCAAAAGCCGTCGGTCAAAGATTGCAACGCTGTGGCGTCAATGTCGTTTACACGCGTACTACAGATGAATTTATCCCATTATTGGAACGCAGCCGTATAAGTAACAACCGCAATACCGACTTATTTGTCGCATTTCACCGTAATTCAGCCACAAATAATACCGCTAACGGCGTTGAAACACTCATTTACACTAACGCATCGAACAAATCTTTACAAGCCGCCGAAGCTTTACAACAAGCCCTAGTTAATGTTGGTGTTCAAAGTAACCGCGGTGTTAAACGCGCCAATTTAAGTGTTTTACGCGAAACCAGGGCGCCAGCATTACTTTTAGAACTTGGTTTTATTAACAATGCCCAAGATAATGAGTTATTTGACCAAAAATTTGACCAATACGCCGATGCAATCGCTCGTAGTCTAGCGCAATCGGTAGGTGTTACTTGTAACCCATCTGGCTCTACAGATAATGGCAATACCCCACCAGATAATAATACCCCACCAACGCCACCAACAACCGGTAATAGCACTATTCGCAGCATTCAAAACACACTCAACGCACGCTACGGCGCTGGCTTGAAAGTCGATGGAATTTGGGGACCACAATCACAAAGAGCTTTAACTAGAGCTTTACAAACCGAATTAAACTTAACTTACGGTGCAGGATTAACCATTGACGGCATCTTTGGACCAAAAACCAAATCCGCAATTCGTAATATTGCTCAAGGTAGTCGCGGTAATTTGGTTTGGATTTTACAATCTGCATTGTATGTTAAAGGATTTCCAACTACAATAGATAGCGTTTTCGGACCTAATACAGCTAATCAAGTGCGTGCTTTTCAAGCAGCCAACAATCTTACGGCTGACGGAATTGCCGGACCAAACACATTTGCCGCATTATTTAATTAACATGTAATAAGTATTTTCATTTTTTTGAAGTATTATGTTACATTATGATAATGAAGATTAGTTTAAATACATCTTGCAATGAAAAGATTTCATGCGAAATTATCTATCCAGAACTTATTTATGGGGCTACCGCCGTGGTAGTCCCTTTTCCAATTCAAGGTGAGATTATTCACCCGCTTACAGGAGAAAAATTACCAGTTATTCTTCAAATTTCATCTATCAAAAACGCATATTTTTTAATTCCTGCCCACATTCAAAAACATTTTATAATTGCACAACAAAACAACATACCTATTAAACAAGTAGTTGCACCATTATACCAAGGAACAGGTAGCCAAGCCATTCGCCCCGATTTACCAATTCAAACTAGGCAAAGTGTTATCGCTGTCATTAAACACTGGACCGAAGATAGTTATCTTTGTGTCAGCTCTATCCATCGCGATTGTAAATCATTTGTGCTTGGCGGTCGCGAAAACGATGAGACCCCGTCCGCTGCCGCAATCCGTGAAACCATAGAAGAAACAGGTTATACAGATATCACAATCGACAATGTTTACCCCATTATGCTACTAAATCACTTTTACGCCGATTATAAAGGGGTTAACCGCCATGCAACCTTGCATATCGTTTTCGGACACCTAAACAGCAACAAACAAACCCAAATTTCCACAAAAGAAAGCAATGAACACACCGTAAAATGGATTGATAAATCTAAACTTCACAAATTTATCTCCGTTCAAAACAATTTATTTGCTGTGGATATCATCGAAAATGGTCCCTGCGCTTATGAAGGCGATGGACTCATGGTTAATTCCAATGAGCTTAACGAACTTACCCGTGCCAAAGCCCGCATAAAAGCGATTCAATTAATCAAAAAATCTAATCTCTAATCAATAATTTGATTTTTTTTTAATTTTATTCTATCATTTTGATATGAAACATAAACAAACGACTTTACTTTATATTATTAAAAACAATCAAATTTTATTAGCCGAAAAAAAACGCGGCTTTGGTGTTGGCAAAATCAACGGAGTAGGCGGGAAAATTGAACCCGGCGAAAGTATTGAACAAGCCATGATTCGCGAAACACAAGAAGAAATTGGCGTTACCCCCATTAACTCACAACATCTAGCAACAATCACCTTTCAATTCGG
>JAFYKU010000065.1 GCA_017537405.1 Clostridia bacterium | reverse complement strand
GCGATTGGATATTCTTCTGGCAATGCAGTTGGGAACAATTTACGCAACGCAACACCACGGTCTTTTAAACGACATTCTGGAACATCGCCACCGAAGAGTTTATAACATTTACCCATGTTTGTGAAGATATGTAACAATTTATCTGTTTGCGTTAAGACCGCAACCGTATGAACATCTTGTTCGCGCATACCGTCCACCGCTTCTGTTTTGCTCATAGTAAAATGCTTTTTCGGCAAGCGCTTGATGTTACCCGTAGCAGTAATTGTCATTACCACATCTTCCACTGGAATTTCATCATCGTCTGCAGTAATTAAGACATCTTCCAATTTGTTCACAACGCGTGTACGACGGTCAATTTTAAAGCGTTTTTTAATTGCCAATAACTCGTTCTTAACAACATCAAACTGCAATTTTTTGCTGCCGATAATTGCTGTCAAGCGTTCAATTAATTCACGCAATTCTTTTAATTCTTGCTCAATTTTCAAAACTTCCAAGTTGGTCAAACGAGCCAGTCGCAAATCCAAGATTGCTTGCGCTTGACGCTCGCTTAAACTGAAACGCTTTTGCAAACGATCGCGTGCTTCACTGGTATGTTTACTGGTTTTGATAATTTTAATAACTTCATCAATATTTTTAACCGCAACCAATAGACCTTCCAAAATATGAGCGCGTTCTTTAGCTTGATTTAATTCAAAGACCGAGCGTTTATATATAATTTGGCGTTGATAGTTAACATAGTACTCAATAATTTGCAATAAGCCCATTTGGCGTGGTTTACCATCGGCAATTGCAACCATATTATAGTTAAAGTTACAACGCAATTGAGTAAACTTATAAAGCTGTTCAACAATCTTGTAAGCATCTGTATCCTTACGCAACTTAATCAAAATACGCATACCGTTACGATCGGACTCATCACGAATTTCGGTAATATTTTGTAAATCGCCTTTTTTATTTTCACGCAAATCAGCAATATTTTTTTGCAGTTGAACTTTGTTCACTTGATATGGTAATTCAGTGATGACAATATTACGCTTATCGCCTTCGACCTCAATGTGAACTTTACCCGACATAACGACTTTACCGCGCCCAGTTTCGTAAGCAGTCATCATATTTTCATCAGCAACAATCCAACCACAAGTCGGGAAATCAGGACCCTTAACAATTTTCAAAACTTGTTTCAGAGTAATCTTCGGATTATCAATGAATGCAATATGTGCATCAATTAATTCGCCCAAGTTATGTGGAGGAATATTGGTTGCTAGACCAACCGCGATACCACTACTACCGTTAGTCAATAAATTCGGATAGCGTGCCGGTAAAGTGTCTGGTTCTGTGTTGCGATCGTCATAAGTCAACGAATAAGTAACAGTGTCCTTATCCATATCACGCAACAATTCCAAGGCTAACGGAGCTAACTTAGCTTCGGTATAACGCATCGCTGCCGGTGGGTCTCCATCATCCGAACCAAAGTTACCTTGCCCAGAAATTAATGGCATATTCATGTTAAATGGTTGCGCCATACGCACCATAGCATCATAAACAGAGACATCACCATGTGGATGGTATTTACCCAAACACTCACCAACAATCGCAGCAGACTTACGGAATGGCTTTTCCGGAGCCAATCCCAAATCATTCATCGCGTACAAAATACGGCGTTGAACTGGTTTCAATCCATCTTCGACACGCGGCAAAGCACGATCCAAAATAACAAATTCACTGTACGGAATCATACTTTCGTGCATGATACGCGCCACAGATTTCTCAATGATTCCGTCTTCCGATGAACCATCACCACTGTTGCCATTTTCTATATTTGATTCAGCTTCAACCGGTTCTTCGATAGCTTTGACTTCGGTCTTACGGCTTTCTTTTTCGGCTAACAACTTTTGACGGCGTTCTTCTTTTTCAAGAATAGGCTTCATAATTGCCGCTTGACGAGCAGCTTCAGCTTCGGCCTTCAAATCGGCTTCCGATAATTTAACTACATCGTCAATGTTAGCAATTTTACCATGGCTGGCTCTTTCTACTACTTTCGAAACTTCATCGGTTACATCGTCCGTAGTTACTGCTGTATCTTCATTCACAATTACTTCCGTATCATTCTCGATTTCCACTTCGTCCGTAATTTCCTCCGTTTTGTTTTCTATTTCCGCGCTTGCTTTCACAACTTCTTCATCCGACTCTTGGATATCTTCATTAATTTCATCAACCGCTTCTTCTACAACTTCTTCAACCGTTGCAGATTGATCTACGGGACGCTCAATATTTTCTGTTTCGATTACTTCTTCCAAAACATCGTCACTAGGTTTTTCCACATCTGTTAATACTTCTTCGTTCTCAACTATCGTCTCTTCACTATCTACAACTTGTGTCTCATTAAAGTCATCTTCAATTTCAACCGAACCTTTATTTTCAATTATTTCCGCATCTTCTGATTCGGTAATTGTTTCATCACAGACAACTTCGTTTTCTTCTGCAACTACTTTTTCATCGCCACTTACTTCACTAGATTCAATATTTTCTTCTTCTATCGCGGCATCAGATACCTGCTCTGTTTCTTGGACTTCTTCACTTTCGTTAACAGGTTCATCTTCTACTATAAGTTCTTCATTTCCTTCTTCATCTAATTCTTCATTAACTTCCGCACAATCTTCAGATTCAACTTCGGTATCGTCCACACTTTCGACAACAACTGCTTCTACTTTTTCTTCTACCAATGGTGTATTTTCTATAGTGTCGGCAACAATCTCGGTTGATTCTTCCACAACAGGAACATTCGGTTCATCATCAAAACCTAACGAATTTTCATCATCAATCAAATCATCAAACTCACCCATTGTTACCTCCTAATTTACTTTTTACCGCTTTAATTGCAGTGTCGTCTTGTTTGTTGAAATTTGCGTGCTTGCTAATATAATTACGACGACTTTCAATATCATCACCCATCAATGTAGTAATAAGGCGTTCAGCCTCAGCAGCATCACTCATGGTAATACGGCACAATTTACGGGTTTTCGGGTTCATGGTAGTTTCCCACAATTGATCAGCATTCATTTCACCCAAACCTTTATAGCGTTGGACACTGCAACCTTTAACTTTTTTAGTAACTTCCTTTAATTCATTATCATCATAACAATAACGACTGTAATCCTTTTTATAAACTTTAAACAAAGGCGGCATACCCGTATAAACATGTCCTTGAGCAATCAAATCCTTCATGTAGCGGAAAAAGAAAGTTAAAAGAATTGAACGAATATGTCCACCATCTTGGTCCGCATCGGCCAAGATAATAACTTTATGATAACGCAAATTATCAATGTTAAAATCTTCACCAATTCCCGTTCCTAAAGCACCAATTAAAGTTCGGAACTCGTCATTTTCTAGCACTTGGTCTATGCGTTTCTTTTCGGCATTTAATGGTTTACCACGCAACGGCAAAATAGCTTGAATGCTGCGGTCACGGCCTTGCTTTGCAGTACCACCCGCACTATCACCCTCAACGATGAAAATTTCATTCATTTCTGGGCGACGACCACTGCAACTTGCTAATTTACCAATCAGCACACTGCCATCAATACTATTCTTACTGCGAGCAATATCTTTAGCTTTACGCGCTGCTTCACGGACACGCGCAGCCGCTTTGGCTTTATTAATAATAATTTCTAACAAGCTTTTCTTTTCGGCGGACTTGTCGGCATCTTTAAAATATTCTAAAAGATTATTATAAGTAAATGTTTCAACCGCAATTTTAGCTTCAGGGTTACCCAACTTGGTTTTGGTTTGCCCTTCGAATTGAACTTCATGCATTTTGATTGAAAGCACGGCGGTCATACCTTCACGATAATCTTCCCCCTGCAAAGCATTATCCTTTTCTTTGAATAATCCAAATTGTTTGCCTAATTGGTTAAAGGCGCGCGTAATCGCACTTTTGAAACCCGTTTCATGAGTTCCACCTTCCGAAGTTGGAATATTGTTAACATATGAATAAATACTTTCAACAAAGCCATCTGTATGTTGAATAGCAAAAGTAATTGGCATTTTGTCGCTTTGTCCGGAGATAATAAACGGCGCTTTATATAAAGTATTCTTACCTTCATTTAAGTAGCCAACAAAATCGGCGAGCCCACCATCAAATTTAAACACACATTCGCGTGAGAATTCCGCATCATCTGGCTGAATACGCTCATCGATTAATGTAATTTCCGCACCTTTATTCAAGAAAGCCAATTCTTCCAAGCGTTGTGAAATAATTTTGTAATCAAATTCGTTGTGATTAAACATTTCTGCATCTGGCAAGAAATGAACACGAGTACCATTCTTATTGGTTTTACCAACCACTTTTAATGGTGCATCGGCAATACCCCAGTGCATTTGTCCATCTTTTTCATCAACATGCGGTGAGAATCGGATATAATGCTCTTTGCCATTTTTATATACAGTGACCTCACAATATTCTGAAAGCGCATTTACGACCGAAGCACCAACACCATGTAAACCACCTGAGAAGCTGTAATTCTTATTGTCGAACTTACCACCAGCATGCAATTCCGTGTAAACCATTTCCACACCAGAAATATTCAATTCTTTATGAATATCGACAGGAATACCGCGCCCATTATCTTCTACAGTAATTGAATTATCTTCATGAATGGTTACCATTAACTGTGTACCAAAACCATTCGCAATTTCGTCAATACCATTATCGACAATTTCCCATAAAAGATGGTGCATACCTTTGGAACCCGTGGTTCCAATGTACATACCTGGTCTTTTACGCACAGCATCTAACCCCTTCAAAAGCGTAAGATTACTTGCGTCATAACTTTGTTTTTCGTTTGCCATACGATACATTATAGCACTTTTTAAAAAACGCTCAAAATAGTTATTTTATACAATATATAGTGTTTATTAGATACCTTTAACCACAATATGTTTGGCGTATCGTTCCAACTGCGAAGCAATTTTTCGTACATCATCACTAGAATAAGCATTCTCACACCGACATTGTTGAATTTGCCATGTTTTTGCC
The DNA here is from genome assembly GCA_017537405.1 of Clostridia bacterium. Taxonomy (GTDB): domain Bacteria; phylum Bacillota; class Clostridia; order Christensenellales; family UBA1242; genus RGIG8050. Next base: position 7,917 of record JAFYKU010000065.1, on the reverse strand, counting down.
CCACAAACAATCATTTTCCCCATTTCAAGTAAATCTGCATGATTCAAATATGGACTCAATGTAGTCCGAAATTGATATGAAATACGGTTTTGTCTTTTCAAATATTCGGCTGTCTGTAAAACAGAATCAATCGCCATTCCTGTAACTAGCGGATATTTAGTTGCTGTTGCCTTGACATCCAAAGCTACATAATCCACTAGCCCTAATTCTATGACTTCACGCACAACAGATGGGCGTGTACCATTTGTATCTAATTTTACAAACAGTCCTAAGTCTTTTAAGTAACGCAAAATTTCAATAAGATTTGGATACAGCGTGGGTTCACCTCCACTCACAACAACAGCATCGACCCAAGCAAGTCTTTGCTTGATTACGCGTAATACACTACTAAAAGATAGCTGATTTTGCCGAGAATCCAAGATTTTGTGGTTATGGCAATAATGACAACGCATATTACAGCCAGCCAAAAAAATTACGCTTGCCACGCGTTCAGGATAGTCAATCAAAGAAACCTTTTGCCACCCGGCTATTTTTAAATTTTGTTTGATTTGCTTTGCCACAACTATCCCTTTGTTTTCAATAAATGGTATTTTTTACGATCCAAATACTCTTGCTTCTTACCAACATGATAATTATTTACAGGACGCAAAAAACCCACAACACGACTCCAAACTTCAGTTTTTAAACGACAGATAGGACACTGCCAATGCTCACCTGCTAAATATCCATGTCGTTGACAAACTGAAAAAGTAGGCGTCAACGACAAATAAGGCAACTTGCATTTGAAAAATACTTTTTGCAATAACGCTTTAACAGACACAACATCGTCCAACTTTTCTCCCGTATACAAATGCACAACCGTTCCACCAGTATACAAAGATTGCAATTCATCTTGCAATGTTATCATAGTTAACAAATCATCTGTAAAACCGACTGGTAACTGTGTACTATTTGTATAATAAGGCGCATCTAGTGTGCCTGCCGTGACAATTTGAGGATATTGTGCTTGATCAAGCTTTGCCAGCCGACTAGCCGTACTTTCAGCAGGTGTCGCCTCTAAATTATACAAATGCCCTGTTTCCGTTTGATAATTAGCCAATTTATCACGAAGGAAATGCATTACTCGCAAAGCAAACCGTTGTCCAGCTAAACTCTCTATTCCAACACCCTTCATATTCAACAAGCATTCATGCATACCAACAATTCCAATGGTACTAAAATGATTATCCCAATACTTACCAGTCCGTTCCTTAATATCCCGCAGATAATAAGCGCTATAAGGATATAATCCATTTTCGGTTTGCTTTTCAATTTCCAGTCGTTTAATTTCCAAACTTTCTTTTGCTAAATCAGCTAATGCACCTAATCGATAAAAAAAATCTTTTTCATCACGCGACAAGTACCCCAAACGCGGTAAATTCAAAGTAACAACACCAATACTTCCAGTTAAAGGATTTGAGCCAAACAAGCCGCCACCCCGCTTTTTTAATTCTCGTAAATCTAAACGCAAACGACAGCACATCGAAGTGGCGTCTTCTGGCTTTAAGTCCGAATTAATGTAATTTGCGAAATAAGGAATACCGTATTTGCACGCCATATTAATAACTTGAGTCATAACTGGGCTATCCCAACAAGTATCTTCCGTAATGTTGATTGTTGGAATCGGAAAAGAAAAGACGCGCCCTTGACTGTCACCTGCCAACATAACTTCACAAAAAGCTAAATTCAAGCGATCCATTTCTACCTGATATTCGCCATAAGTGCTCTCTTGCAAGACACCCCCAATAATCACGGGCACATCGCGCAAGGTCGCTGGACAACGAATATCTAAAGTTATATTTGAAAACGGACATTGAAAACCGGTGCGTGTTGCTACATTCATATTAAAAATAAATTCTTGCATTAACTGTTCTAATTCGGCATCATTCAAATTATCAATACGCACAAAAGGGGCCAAATAAGTATCAAAAGAAGACCATGCTTGTGCCCCTGCCGCTTCACTCTGCAAGGTAAATGTCGCATTGACAATTTGACCCAAAGCGCTGCGTAAGTGTCGCGCAGGAGCAGCCGCAATCTTTCCTTCAACACCGGTAAAGCCAAGCAACAAAAGTTGACGCAAATCCCACCCTGCACAATAAGGTCCGAAAAAGCCCAAATCATGAATATGAAAATCCCCATCACTGTGAGCCTGCGCAATTTTAGGTGGATAAATTTTTGTTAACCAGAACTCTTTTACAACCGACTCACGCAGATGCAAATTTAAACCTGCAACTGAACGCTGCATGTTGGCATTATTTTTCACTGAAAAATTATCGCCATTTAGGTATGACTCAAACAAATTAACCACAACATCTTGATAATCCATCAATTTATCTTATTGAAAGATTAACATTTTGGTGTTTATTGATTACGACGCCAAAGCTTCACTTAATGCTTTCGCCAATTGATCTGGGCAACTTGTACCGCGACCATGACAATTAATTCCTTGCAAACGAGCAATTAAATCCTGTGCTTTTTGACCTTCTGCCAAGGTTGCAATACCAACTGTATTACCTGGGCAGCCACCCAGAAAACGCACATTGTGCACAACATCTTGGTCATCTAATTCAAAACTAATCTGCATACTGCAAACACCTTTTGGACTATAATTAAACTGTCTCATGTTCATGATCCTCCTGTTCTACTAAATGATTATAGACATATTCGTAAACTTCTGGTGCTTTATCTTTCCAGCGAGCAGCAGCTCGAATAGCATCAGCACGCGAAGGTACTCTCATTTCAAGTTTCATTAAATTTTGCGGACCAGCGTAATCTTTAATCATAAAAACCACTGTTTGAGTGCCATCAGTGTTTTTATAATAATCAATGCGATACTCTTGACTACGCTTCATGCGCAACTTGTTTTCGTCGGCATATTTGATGATACTTTCACGAATTGACGCCGGAATTTTAGTCCAAAAATGAGCCAAACAATCGCGACCATCTTTCGCCAATTGATACATCAAATCTCCCGATACGGTTTTTGCTACCACAAATTTAACATCGACAATTTTTGCTAATGCCTCACGATAATCCATATAAGACATTAAATCTGGGTTCGACATAATTATTTCCGATAAAGTATTTTCTGATAACGGAATTTCCATTTTTTCGAAAATAAACAGCAAAATAATCTTGCGTGTAATTTCATCGGCTACAAAGTAAGTATTGCGTTTATTGTTCACCAGTCAAATTATATAACAGTTCCTTGAACCTGGCAAGTTTCTCTTGTTCTTCTTTTACTAAAGCGGCAGGCGCCTTCGCCATAAAACCTGGATTACCCAAAAGTTTAGTAGCACGCGCAATTTCCGCACGATAGAAAGTAGCTTGTGCAAGAGTGTCAACAGGCTTCTCAACTTTGTCTACTTTTGGTTTTGGTTTATCTTTACATTCTTCAATAAATTTATCACAGAAATCAGTCCAGAACCATTGTTGCAATTCATTAGCGGCAATACCAAATTCGTACTTCTCATAACGACGAGTAATAGTACGAACAATTTTGTTCAAACTTACTTGCATCCAGTGCTTTTTACCTTTCACAGGCATTGGGAACGCTTCAAACGCCAAATCAGTATCATGTCCCAATTCATGCCAAATTTGTTCAGTAATATAAGGTGCGATTGGATGCAACAATTTTAAGAAACTTTCTAAAGCGGTAACCAGCAATTCGTTATCTTTGTGCATTAACACAAACTTAGTCGCATTCCAAATTTTATTCATAAAGTAACGAGCTTTCGTAATTTTTTCATCACCATAGTTCGGATCACGATCCAAGCTAGATCCAAACAGCAAAGAATAACGCAACACATCACAACCATATTGTTCAATAATATCAATCGGATCAATTCCATTACCCAATGATTTACTCATTTTACGACCTTGGCTATCACGAACCAAACCATGAAACAAGACAGTATGGAATGGTAATTGTTTTGTGTGATAAAGTCCTGAGAATACCATACGAATAACCCAGAAAAAAATAATTTCATAGGCAGTAACCAAGACATCGGTCGGATAGAAATAATTATAGTCTTCTTGATTTTTATTCAAAGTTACAAATGGCCACAAAGCCGACGAAAACCAAGTATCTAAAACATCGGTCTCCCCTTCAATCGGGATACGATGTCCTGAAATTAATTGACGCGAAATACACCAATCTTTGATATTATTCAACCAGTGCAAATACATTTTTTGAAATTTCTTCGGTACAATATTTAATCCATTATTCAAAGCTTGAATTGCAGGTTGCGCCAAATCATGCATTTTAACAAACCATTGTTTTGAAATCATTGGTTCGGCAGTTTGGTGACAACGGTAGCATTGACCAACATTAGAGATGTGCTCTTTGGTAGCCAATAACAAACCAGCAGCTTCCAAATCTGCAACAACTGCTTCACGCGCAGCAGTCACTGTCATACCAGCATATTTACCAACATCACCACACATCAAACCATTTTCATCAATAACCTTAATATGCGATAATTTATGGCGGTCACCCACTTCATAATCATTGTGGTCATGAGCTGGCGTAATTTTAACTGCTCCAGTTCCAAATTTCATATCAACGGATTCATCGCCAATAACTGGAATCTCACAATTAGTCAACGGCAATGGTACAGTTTTCCCAATCAAACCTTGATAGCGTTTATCGTTTGGATTAACAGCAACAGCCACATCACCAAACAAAGTTTCAGGACGAGTTGTTGCCACGCGCAATGGCCCATATTGAATAGTCCAAATTTTACGCTTAACCTCGCTATATTCAACTTCAATTTCGGATAATGCGGTATGACAATAAGGACACCAATTAATCATGCGTTCGCCTTGATAAATATATCCGTCATTATACAAACGATGAAATGCTTTATTAACCTCTTCTTTGCAATGGTCTTCCATGGTAAAGGTAAATCGCGACCAGTCACAAGACAAGCCTAAACGCTTAAATTGATTACAGATAACACCTTGATAATGATCATACCAATTTTGAATACGCTGCATAAATTGTTCACGGGTTAAATCCTGTTTATTAATGCCTTCTTTTTTTAATTCTTCAACGACTTTTGCTTCAGTTGCAATGGCAGCATGATCAGCACCAGGCAACATCAAAGCTTCGTAACCTTGCATGCGCTTAAAACGAATTAAAGCGTCAATAATTGTCGCATTGAAAGCATGTCCAATATGCAATTTACTGGTAATATTGGGTGGTGGCATAATAACAGTAAAAGGTTTTTTATCACGATTTACATTTGCTTTAAAAGTATTATTATCAAGCCACTTTGCATTGTAATAGGCCTCACACGCCTTGAAGTCAAAATTCTTATCCATTGGTACAGTTTACTATAAACCGTAGAGTTCTGCAACCTGTTCCCGTGTCGCAATAACTTCACGCGGTTTACCGTTACCAAAATCAGCACCCACAAAACCAGCGCGCTCTAATTGATCCATAATACGCCCGGCACGCCCAAAACCAACCGAGAACTTGCGTTGAATTTCCGAAATTGATAATGTACGGCGAATATTGTTTTCACGAACAGCATAACGCAAAATTTCCACCATTTTTGGATCTTGGTCGTTAAGTTCACTACCTGCATCACCGAAACCACTGGCTGCCCCACCTTCGGGGATACCGTTTAAAATTAAATCTTCAATTTCTAAATTAAATTCCGGCGGATTCTTTTCGCGAACAAAATTTGTAACACGATGAGTTTCGTCATTTGTCATGAAGCAACCTTGAACACGCTCGATACCTTTGGCGGTCATAAACAACATGTCACCACGCCCCATCAAAGTTTCGGCACCAATCGTATCTAGAATTGTACGACTGTCAAAACCACTAGTAACACGGAAAGCAATACGCGTACCAATATTTGCTTTAATAACACCACCAATAACATCAACACTAGGTCTTTGTGTCGCAAGAATTAAATGGATACCCGCAGCACGCGCTTTTTGTGCCAAGTTTTGAATACAATCTTCAACTTCCTTTTTATTGCGCAACATTAAGTCAGCCGTTTCGTCAACAACCATGACAATATACGGCATCGCTGGAATTTGCCCGCTCTTATACGCAGGTAAGGCATGATATAAAGCAATGTTATTAACATGTTGCCCCTGCAATAATTCATAACGGTGATCCATTTCACGAATTAACCACTTAAAAGCATTAACCGCATGCGTAGCATTAGAAATACATCTTTCAATTAACATATGCGGCAATCCGTTATACATACCCAATTCGACACCGCCCTTCATATCAATGAGCATCAATTTCAATTCTTCTGGACTTGATTTATAAATCAAACTGGTCAAAATAGTATTAATACAAACAGATTTACCAGAACCCGTAGTACCGGCAACCAACAAGTGCGGCATCTCGGTCAAATCAGCAACAACTAAATCATCATTAATATTTTTCCCAAGGCAAATTGCTAATGGGCTTTTGTGCATTAAGAATTCACGCGACCCCAATAAATCTTTAATTGAAACAGTACCAATTGTACGATTAGGCACTTCAATACCAATCGCGTTTTTACCTTCAATTGGACTCTCCATACGAGTATTGTTAGTTTTCAAAACGAAGTTCATGTCATCACGCAAATTTTCAACTTGTGCAACACGCGTACCAGCTTCTGGCACAATTTCGAAACGAGTTACAGCTGGCGCAACACTAAAACTATGTACACGCGCACGAACATTGTATTGTTGGAATAATTCATTTAATTTGGCTTCTTTCTCACTGGCTTCCTCATTAAATTGACTTAAATCCATACTTTGCGTGTGGATTAAATCCAATGTTGGCTTAATGTAGCGCTTATTTTTGAAAGTATCAATTTTGGTTTCTTTGTTTTCGGTTGGCACATCCAACGGAAAAACTGTTTGATCGACTGGATTATTGGTTTGAATTGCAGAAAGATTTCTACGGCGCCCCATTGCCGGATTGGTTGATGGTTGCGCATTAGGATTATTCGGCGGTGACCACATTGTGTCCGCACCTTGCCATGGCATCGAACCATTTTGCCCCCAGCCGTTTGCTTGGGGAGCTGGTTGCGACATTGTATTTGGCATACCCATTCCTGTCGGCATAGTCGGCGTTGGCATCGGCGATGTAGGCATATTAGGCATATAAGGATAAACCGGCGCAGTTGGTGTTGGCATCTGTGGAAAAATAGGAGGTTGAGGCGGAGTTGGCATTGGATTAGTAGGAGCCGCCCACGAAGAACCGTCCATCGCCTGCCACGGAATAGCGACACCATTATTATAAATCGACAAACCCATTGGTGCCGCAGCTGCCGCATTTATGGTCGCTTGATTAATACCATCTGTTGTTAAATTATTTAAAGGAACCGGACTATCTGCTTTAACTTTTGTGGCTTCTTTTTTAGGCAATGCGCCTAAACCAAGTAAGCTTTTTTGTGTTTCAAATTCGCGACGGTTTTCACGCATAATCTCCTTACTAATGGCATGAAACTTTTCATACAACTCTGCCGTAGTAGTTGCATAATCACGAGCTGTTGGAGTTTCCGCTTTCTTAGCTTCCATGATAATTAGATTCTTTTCACGGTTTTTCACAATAACGCGATTAATTACCAAAGCTAGACCAATCAAAAAGAAAACACCAAGTAGTAAATATGTACCAACAACGCCGGAAATAATTAGTAGTAAATATGATGGTAAACCGAACAAAACACCACCCGGTGTTAATGGTTTCGCTGCAAAACAATAATTTAAATAATAACCAAAATCGGCACTGTTACCACCGTCAATTGCGGCTTGCGTAAATCCAACATGCATTGCAGTAAAGAAAGAAAAAAGAATAATAATCGCTCCCCAAAGATATTGAGTTTCGACACGAATGCGTTTTCCATTGCGCAAGCACAG